>MHXP01000071.1 GCA_001824485.1 Planctomycetes bacterium GWA2_39_15
GGAGTTTCTATTCCAAAAGATATGCTGGAAAAACTTCACCTGACTGCAGGCGCACAGGTTGAGGTGAAAGTAGACGCAAAGTCAAATAAGATAGTTATCAAACCTATAATTTCCAAATCGCCTTTGAAGATAATAGATAAAGAATTTGCAGACCAGGTTAATGATTTCATAGAACGTTATAAACCAGCGCTGAAGGCGCTGGCTAAGAAATGAACTATTTGACTCCAGAGCAAGTTCTCTTTATCCAGTATTGTTTTTAGCTCAGAATCTATATAATTCCGTACACCGATAGCAGACGGGATACAGTCTGTTTTCTTTTGTGACACGCCTGAATCTCAAATGTTTTTGATTATTCCAGATATTTTTAAATGTGTCTTCTTTGATATTTCCGGCGACGTAATTTAGCGACTGGCAGGGTCTCACGGACCCATCAGGAAAGATGTATGCCACCATCCATGGGCTTATGCAGCGATGTTTGTAGCTTGAAGGTTTAAAATCAAAATCTGTGTAGTATTGACGGATTTCTGCTTCGGTCAGGTTTGGATAAAAATGGATAAGAATGCTGCTAGTCCTGACAGGTGACGTTAAACAGGCGCGTAAAAATTTAGTTATGGTGCGCATACGCTTGCTGGTTGAGGAATATCAGGTGATGGAAGGTTATAGAACTTGCCAGGAGGGCTTCTGCAACGTCAACGATTTTGTCCAGATACAGGTAGTTTGTTTCAAAAATCGTGCTGGAGATGTTGATAAGAGGGATGCGGCATTTCTTCTTTTCTTTCCAGGTATTTACTGCCTTTAATCCTTTGATAGTCCTGTCGAAGATACCTTCTCCGCCCCTTATTGTATCGTGAATTTCACGAGGCCCATCCAGTGAGAATATAATTTCGTCAACGCCAAGGGTTACTATATCTTAGGCATATTTTTCCAGTAGCATAGCATTTGTTATTATATTGCACCTGAGACCTGCATCTGTTATTAAATTTATTTTAGGTATCATAACGTACATGCATACCTGATAATAAACCGTCTTTTATAATTTTTACAATAATAGACAGTTTTTCAATATCCATAAAAGGATGTGTGGGAATTAACAGCAACCGTCTTGAAAAATAGGTTGCATTAGGGAATGGGTCTTTATCTAAATCATATCCCAAATTGTATATCCGGTGGATTGGATCGGGATAAAGTTTTGTACTTTCGATGCCTGTTTCATTAATTTTTTTATAAAGTATTTCTTTAAATTCTTCGTTGCCAAAAAGGATGGGAAATTGATTGAAAACTGAGACAGAATGTGGAAGCAATTTTGGCAGCATAATCCCTTTTAGCCCTTTTAGCATGTCAAATAAGAACGCTCCATGGTCGTATCGTTTGTTGAAAATTTTAGAAGCATGTCCAAATAAAGCGCACCCAACACCTGCCTGGAAGTTTGTGTAAATAAAACTGTCAAAATCAGTATGTAATGTAGTGTGTTTAAGTTTGGATATTTTTTTGTACAATATTGTATAAAAAAGTGGACGTACAGCAACGGCTAGCGCAATTAACCTGGCGGCGATTTTCAATCTTGCATTTAGTCCTAATTTTGGTAGTGATGTGTATTCCAATTCGATTTCTTTTGCAATTTCTTCATTGTCGGTGACGATACACCCACCTGAAAGTGTCGAAAGATTTTTACCTCGGTTGAAGCTATAAAAGCCAACATCTCCAAAGACACCGGTAGGTTGACTGTTAATAGTTGCACCCAATGAGGATGCCGCATCTTCCACAACAAAAGTAGAATATTGTTGTGCAATTTTCATAATAGCATCCATATCAATAGGTAACCCAAACATGTGTACAGGAACTATGCAGAGGGTATTTTCATTTATGCATTTATTTAGGGATTTGATATCCATATTGAATGTTTTTAAGGAAATGTCGCATAATACGGGTTTCAATCCTGCCTTTTTGATAGGTAAAATAAGGGATGGAGCGGTGTAAGCGGGTAATATGACTTCTGTCTTCTTTGAGATACGTCTTAATGCCTTTAAGATGACATAGAAAGCTGTGGTGCCTGAATTGGCAAAATAACAGTACTTTTTATTTGTGTAAGACTTTATTGTCATTTCAAAAGTTATTGTTGATTTATTGAAAGAGAATATTAGGCCTTTTAATAGGTATAAAGAGGAAACGGGTGTTCCTGCTGAAGGTGTTAATAATTTCAAACTATTTGATCCTTTCTGCTTCTAATAAAAATGCCTTTGCAATAAACGCAACGGGGCAACCTATAGGTGTTATCCTTGTATAGTGAAATCCGTATCGTGTAAAAATAGCAGCGATGTCTTTTATTTTGTAAGCTCTTACCGGGAATCTTTGTTTTCTTGCGTGCATCCAATATCTCAAACGTATATAAGGATTAGATTGATTGCGTATATCTTACCCGTATCTTTCCGTTCGCATTGCATATTCTAGTCAGTTCCACGAGTAGAGTCTCAATTATATCAAGCGATGGCAGATTTAATAGGGTGTTAACACAAATTACACGGTCAAATGTCTTCTGTTTAAATTGTAGTTGAAAAGCATTTCCGCGGACAAGGGAGACCCATTCAATAGAATTGTCCTGAAATATCTTTTTTGCCTCTTTTAATAATTCATCGGATATAATCAATGCCTACAAAAAGTTTTTTTGCTATTGTTTCAGATCTGGTATTTAAAAAGAATAATCCATTTCCACAGCACACATCAAGGATTGATTCGTAGTCACGACACATCTCCCACGCCGTGTTTCGCACGGCTGTTGTGATACTGCCGAGAAATGCCCTTTTTCTAAAAACACCTGATAGATTCATTGTTGTTTTCACCGCAAAGAACGCTGAGTACGCAGAGAATCAGGGAAACTGTTAACTATTCTCTGAATACCATCTTTTAATTAATTATAGCCATGTCTCTAATAATTAACAATTTCTTTCTTTTTTGCTTGATCTACTTTAATTGAGGGAAATAATTTGACTTTTATTGCTAATTTTTTTGGTAAAAATCCTTCGGTTTATGTACAAATGGAGGGCGTAGCGGTAGAAAATGGCAATAGGAAGGAATATCTAATAGTCATTATGGATATCAGCAAACGAAAGCAGGCTGAGAAAGAAAAGATGAGGCTTTTGCAAACGATATCAATGGAAATTTCTGTGACAAAAGATATACGTTCCGTATTTAGTAAAGATTTATAGGATTAAGTTTGTAATAAACTAGCAATTGAGCAAATAAATGGGTAGGGGATTGGTTGAAAATTAACACTTAATCACCTAATTACTCCCTCGCCTAATCGCTTATTTCTGTTGGGTGAGAGCTTGACATATTAGCTTGACATTTTTTTCGTGGAATGGTATCCTTTGTAAGATTTTCGCACCTCTTTGTGAGACCTTAAAGCTAACGTTTTGTAATGATTACGCACTTTATACTTTATATGATTTAAAATCAAGCGGAAAGGAAGCCCAATTTGAATAACCAATATAAATCTTCAAAGGGGAGCATAATCCTTTGTGGTCTCGCCTTTGACAATAAAGACAACCATAAGAGAATTACAACAGGGGAAAACTTTTACATAGTGGGTGGTTCTGCAAAAACCCATGAAAATCTTGTTGAAAAGGTGATGGAATTTAATGAGACTATTAAGAAACATGGCAAGAAATTGGATGACCTTTCTGAGACTGAATATTATAATATAGCGAAAGAGGTTTGTTCTGATAAAGAAAAAATGTATTGGTTTTATCATGTATAATTTTGCAAAAGAATTCATGAAAAGATATTTATATTTGTTTGTCATTCTCTTCGGTATAGTTTATACAATCCATAGTTACGGAGCGGATAACTTTAATGACTTTGATGTGCATTATCAATTAGGGAATGAATATAATAAACGCGGTATGATTGATGATGCGATTAAGGAATACAAGAAAGCATTTGAGATTAATCCTTCTTCCCCGAGGCTTTATAATAATATGGGTGTGGCTTATGGAAAGAGAAAGTTGTTTGACGAAGAAATTTCTGCATATAAAAAAGCGATTGAGTTAGATCGTAGTTATAAGGATGCTTATTTTAATCTTGGGGTTGCATACGGTGCAAAGGGAATGGTGGATAATGAAATTAGCGCTTATCAAAAAGTAGTCGAGATAGACCCCGAGAATTTGGAAGCGTTTTATAATATGGGACATGCTTATCGGGATAAGGAAATGTACGACGAATCTATTGCTGCATACAAAAGAGTGATTCAGATCGATCCTAATTATATTGATGCGTATTTCAACATGGGTGTTTCGTACGGCAGAAAGGGTTTATTGGATGATGAAATTCTACAATATAAAAAGGTTCTGGGTTTGAATCCTAGTAGCGCTGAGGCACACTTCAATTTAGCGATTGCGTATGGTGAAAAGAAGATGTTTGACAATCAAGTAAGCGAATACAAAAAAGCCATTGCCATTAACCCGAAATATGTAAAAGCATATAAAAATCTTGAGTCTGTTTATCGTGAAAAAGGAATGAAGGAAGAGGCTGATAAGGAATTATCCAAATATAATGATTTAGTGAGGCATTAAATTAGGACTTCGGCGACTTTTTCTGCCACGAAGACACCAAGTCACAAAAAAACTTATTGTCTTAGTGACTTTGTGGTAACTTTGAAATTCCTAAACATTAAATTAGATTCTTTACTTTGTTTAAAATAATATAAATGTTATTATAAATGGAAAGCTGAAAATGTCTACGTTGAATTCTTAAACATAAATTCTAAGGAGGAATAATAGAATGCTAAAAGATCTAGAGGAAAAGTTGCAGAAGGTGATTACGGAAAAGTCAGAAAAAATTATGACTAATGAAAAGGTAGAGGGTTTTGTGAATAATTTGGGCGGGATACTTTGTTTTGCTGGGGCAGTTGTATTTGGTATTATGTTTATAGTAGGCGGCGCAAGCCTGATGAAGACAGGCAAGAACTATGTGGTAAGACCATCCGCTGAGGAGAAAAAGGCAGAAGAGGCCGCGCCTGAAGCCAGTGGTACAGAACAAACTGCAACAACAGAAGAAGCTGCAAAAGCTGAATAAGCTGCTGATAGCCGTAATAGAAATTGCTTCGGAAAAGATTTTTAGATAAGTTTTATTATTTCTTAAGGTGGGAATTTGGTGGTTAAAAGGCGGCTATATTTATTAACTTGCATTTCAAGCGTGTTTTTGTGCTTGTTTATTTTAAAACCAGTTCATGCTGTTAGTTTGAAACTAACTCCGGAAGAAATACAGAAAGCCATTGAATACGGTCAGAAAAACAAAAACATGGATATGGCTGCATTTTCAAAACAATGGACTGTATCTCTGGATAAAGGTAAAGGGTCGGCTACATTGTTTACACCCTATCACAATGTTGCATATAAGGCCAGGAAAGTGGCAGTGGAGCGTAAAGAATTCACGAGTAAAGACATTCAGGGCGCATTGGAAATTGGAGATGCACTTACCTTTTCGGTAACAGTTTATGGCGAAGAATATGATTTTTCGATGCATTATTCTGCAAAGCTTTACCAAAAGGAGGAGGTAATACATCCTGAGTTTGAATTTGCTCCAGAAATAGCAGATGCCAGTGAATTCTGGCCAGATTCTCCATGCCATTCGGCGCGTTTGGTTTTTAAATTTCCAGTAAAGAATATTGACCTAAATATACCTGTTACTTTGGTGGCTGTTGCTCCGGGTGGAGAAGAAACTTTCTTTAATTTTGATCTGCCAAATATGAAATAGATTCCCTTATGAAACAGAATACGAAATACATTTTTTTGACTTTTATAGCATTAAGCGTATCTTTTTTATCAATTGGATGTGCCGGTTTTTCTAAAAAATCTTCCAACCCCAAAGAAGACCGTTTAGCGTTGGTTGACCTAAAGATTAAGAAGCTTGAGCAATCGCTATCCAATCTGGATGCATCAACTAAAAGTCTTGTAAGATTTATAGAAGAACTCTCAGATAAGACATCGGCTATGGAAAAGAATTACTCCAAGTTCCATACAAAACTTTATGAACTTAGTTCTAAGATGGAAACAAAAGATAGTTCACTTGAATCTGCCCTATCTGATACTCAAAAGACTATAGAGGAACTTGAGAAGAAGTTGAATGAAACTGAAGAGGCTAAAACTGATTTACAAAACCAGATTAGCGAACTTCAGGCCCAAAGGCATAATGTCACGAGTCCCAATGTTGAGCGACCAACTGAGGCTGTGAAAGAAGAAGGTGTGAAGGCAGATGTGTCATCTGTGAATCAGAAAAAAGAGGCGTTGCAAAAGTTGTTGGACGAAGCACAGGAACTGTATAGAAGCGAGAATTACAAAGAAGCCATTGGCAAATGGCAGGAAGCGCTCAATATTGACCCTGAAAGCCTTGAAGCAAAATTAAATATGGAAATTGCAAAGGAAAAGATACAGACGCTTCCTGAAA
>MHXP01000072.1 GCA_001824485.1 Planctomycetes bacterium GWA2_39_15
AGCGTGAAGAAAAGAAAGCCGAGCCTGTAGAAGTTCCGCAAGTTGTGCCTGTCTCTATTAAAGAATTCACAGTTAAAATGGGATGTTTGTCGAACAGACGTGATATGGAAAGGCTGCGTCAGAGAATCATAGACGCCTTGTTGAGTCAAAAAGGTTTGAGCGTTGTTGAGAGAGACATTGAATTTCAGGAAGAACTTTTAAGGGAGCAGAGGCTTAGCGGGTCTATCCTTGCCGATGAGGTGTTCAGGATAGAGCTGGGGAAGATACAAGGGGCGTCTTTCTTATGTTTTGGCGGTGTTTCGCCTGGCGATGCTTCCGATCAACTTGTGCTGAGGATGGAGATTGTTGATACTGCAACTACGCTTATTGATACGCTTGAATATGCCTTTAAGAGTGATGAAAATATGAAGACTGTGGCAAACGATGTCGCGGTAAAGATCAGAGAAAAAATAGTTGCAAAACGGAAATTATAAACTATGAATAAAAAATTCAAATTAATTGTCATATTGCCGTTGTTTGTACTGACATTCGTAAGTTGTGTGACTGTATCCAATATTGGCACGGACAACTGGCGGGATTATTTTAAGCCAGGAAGTACAAAGGAAGAGATTGCTAAAGACTTTAATCTTTACAGAGGCAAATGGTGGAATTTCTACGTGCGTGGCCGTTGGTATGCCGAAGGAGGTTACTATGATGAAGCTATTCAGGATTTCAAGAAATCTGTAAGCATCCGTAGCAGAGATCAACGTTCAGCAAGAAGCTACGGGCTTCATTTCTGGGAATACTTTGGCCACCGTGAACTTGGAATTGTGTATTACAATCAGAAAAAATACGGAGACGCCAAAAAGGAACTGGAAATC
The DNA here is from genome assembly GCA_001824485.1 of Planctomycetes bacterium GWA2_39_15. Classification (GTDB taxonomy): domain Bacteria; phylum Planctomycetota; class Brocadiia; order Brocadiales; family Brocadiaceae; genus 2-12-FULL-39-13. The sequence goes on from MHXP01000072.1 coordinate 861, forward strand.
TCCCTTTCGACGGCAGATTCTGCACGGGCAAAGTTTTACCTGAACAAATGTAATGAGGAGATATTGAAGACTACACAGGCAGATCAGGAACCGCCTCAGATCAGGATTTCTTCTCATGCTGACGGAGAAATTGTTAATACGCAGGTTGTGAAGTTGAACGGAACTGCTGTGGATGACTGTTATGTTAATTGTGTTTATGTTCAGGGCAGAAAACTCTTCACGGAACTTGCAAAGAGGGACCTTGCGTTCAGTGAAAATGTTTCTTTGCGTGCCGGAGAAAATGCAATTGATATAGAGGCTGTAGACCTACTCGGCAAGAACACCAAGCGAAGTCTCAAGATTACTTTAGATGTGCACCCTCCAATTTTATGTCTGGATGAAATTCAGATACGCCAGAAAGACGGCAAGCAAATAGCCACTATTAAGGGAATTATAGTGGATGATTATGCCTTAAAGGATTTTTTTATTAATGATACTGAGATGCACATTGAGTCTTACAAAGAGGAAAAATTTGATAAAGATATTGCTTTGTCGGACAATGGTAAAGTTTCATTTAAAGTCAGAGATATAGCCGGAAATGAGACAAAGGGCGAATATCAGATAGATAAAAAAGCGTCTTTATGGCCAAAAGACACACTGAACGGTTATAAGCTTGTCTATAACGTAAGAAATCCTATATTGGTTGCAGCCAGTAAAATGGACGGTACTGCCGTCAAGATGTTACTGGCGTCTCAGGATGCAGGTGTATCACAACCTTCCTCCTCTGCTGGTTTACCCCAGAGTGACGAGGGAAAGAATGTGGAAGGCAAAAACCAGTCTGTTCCGCAAAACGCCGGTACGGATAGCGCTCCGCCTATAGTGCGAACGGATGTAAAATCAGCCATTGTTTATGACACAAACCTGTTTATTAGCGGAGATGCACATGACGACAATGGAGTTGCCAAACTTTTTGTGAATCAAAACCCTTTGGAAATCAGGGCTGGAAAGCATGTTTTCTTCAATCATTTGTTAACGCTGAATGAAGGAGAAAATATTGTTTCAATCAAAGCCGTGGATACGCAGGGCAACGAAACACAGATTAAACCTGTAAAGATTACAAAAAAGACATTCGAACTGCTTGAGTCAGACGCCAGATACACAGTTGCATTACTGCCGTTGAGAACCTTTGCAGAACAGGGGATACCATCTGAAACCATCTATTCCTCATTGCTCAAGGCATTCGACGAAGAGCCAAAGAGATTTAATTTTGTGGAAAGGGACAGGGCAAAACTTGAAGAAATTCTCCACGAACAGAAGATTAACAACACAGAACTCACCTCGCCCGATACTGCTGTTAAGATTGGTAAAATCCGTGCGGCAGAGGGGATGCTGTTTGGCTCTGTGGAAGAGGATGCCAAAGGCATTAATATTACATTACGACTTGTAGATACTGAAACTACTCAAGTGCTTGCAAACGCCGACGTGTATGATGAAGACAAGAGCGTTAAAAATCTCGAATGGCTAACGCATGGTTTGTCGCTGAAAATGAAACAGCAGTTTCCGATGATTCAGGGGAACGTTATTTATGTTTCAGGAAATGGATTCCATGTTAACGCTGGCGCTGCCAGCGGCGTTGGCATTGGCATGAAATTACTCCTGTTTCGTGAAATCAAAGAAGGTGATTTTGTATTAAAGGAACCTTTAGACGCCATTGCAAGGGTTGTGCAGGTGCAGCCTGATACCTGCTTTGCGAAGATAATAAGTTCAAAAGGCGCTGAAAAAGTTGAAAAGAAAGATTTTGTCGTAACTAAATAATGTAAATGCGCAGAGATTTACTTTAACTCTTCCTTTTCTTAGAAGAAGGGTATTTTAGGTGTTGATATGAAATCAAAACAATTTCTTTTTACATTGACATTGCTTTGTATCGTTATCTTATTGGCACAAACCTCTTTTGCTCAGTTTACGCTTACTCCGCCTAACATAAACGCCACTCCCCTTCCTGTTGGTTCAGGCGCAAGAGCGCTAGGTCAGGGAAGCGCTTTTATTGCGGTTGCGGATGATGCAACCGCGGCTTCGTGGAATCCAGGCGCCCTGATACAACTGGAAAGACCAGAATGTTCCGTTGTATATTCATTCTTATCAACACAACAAGATTTTGATACTGGAAGCACTGGTTTGTCGCTTGGCAACGAAGCCGTATCACGGAACGATTTGAATTACGCCAGTATGGCTTATCCATTCAGAATTTTTGGGAAGAATATGGTAGCCGCCTTGAACTACCAACAAATATATGACTTCCACATGGATTTGGACTTCAACCAGACGAGTGAAGATACAACCCCCCCGGCATCCAACATAAATCAAAAAATTGAATTCGAGTCAAAAGGCGGAATAGGCGCTCTGACGCCTGCTCTTTCTGTGCTGGTTACTCCAAAAGTGTCATTAGGCGTGGCGGTTAATTACTATACGGATGAATTCTTTGGAGACTATGCATGGAAACAAACAACCACAGGGAAAGGAATCGGGAATCTTGCCGGCACTGACATTACTACCGCATACGATTCTGACACAACATTTAAGAATTTTCAGGCGATTAATTTGACGTTTGGGATGCTCTGGGATGTATGGGAGAGAGAGGAAAAACTCCTCACTTTTGGGGCAGTCTATGATACACCATATACTGCCGATATGGATCGTATTACCGACTTCACCTCTGTTATCTCTCCGCTAGGACAATCTATTGGACATAAAAGGGACCATTTTGAGGTGGATTATCCCATGTCTTTTGGCGCTGGATTGGGATTCCGCTATAATGATGCATTATCTTTTTCTATGGATGTAACCTGGGCTGATTGGTCAGAGTATATGCAGGAGGATGAAAATGGTAATAAGTCTCGCCCTCTTGGAGGAGCGCCTTCGGATACTGAAATTGACGATACATACGCCGTTAGGTTTGGCACAGAATATCTGATATTCGGGCAAAAGGTAATTGTTCCGGTGCGTGGGGGGCTTTTTTATGATCCGCGTCCTTCGCTGGATGACCCCGCAGACGTTTACGGTTTTAGCGTGGGAAGCGGTATTACATTTAAAAGATTCAGTTTTGATGGCGCATATCAATTCCGGTGGGCAAACGATATTGACGGGGAAGACTTCGGTCTGTCTGGAACCAGTTTTGATTTGAACGATCACATGTTTCTTGCGTCCATTATAGTTTACTTCTAATTTTTAGATGAGATACTTTATTTAGTTATATTTGTATTTCTTCTGACCAAAAGTAGCAAAGGAATAGAGGCGAATTGAGTTACAACCGAGAATGCGATAAGTGACATAATAGAAATGTCGTAAAAAATGCCCATTAAAGCACTGCCAAGAAACCAAAATAGTCCGTAGCCGGCGTTAAAAATACCGTATCCGGTGCCTCGCCTGTTTGTTGGAACCATTTCTGCGATAGCAGCCCTCATGACAGATTCTTGCGCTCCCATACCCACCCCCCAAAGCGCCATACCTATAAGGGCAGTGTAAAATCCACCTAAAAAAACCAGAGGGGCGAAAAACATTGAGAGTAAGGAAGCAATAATTAGAACAGAAATACCACTGCGGTCAAACATATAACCAAAGAATAGCGCCGCGAGAGCATCTACGCCCATAGCAACTGCATAAAAGACTGGAATCCAAATGTCAGGAACGATGGACACCTTTTTGAAGTGGTATGCAATCAGCGGGAAATCTGCGTAGCCTGCAGCGATCAGTGCAACAGCAATAAGATATAGCCAGAATACTCGCTGAAATCCTCTTGTCTCAATTTCTGGTTGAGATGTTTCTAAGTTACGAGGTTGTGGATATAACCATCGAGCTGTTACAAGCACGCTTAATGCCAGAATGGCTGGTAGAAGTAAGATTCCATAGCCTGCACGATAGCCTTCCTTAAAATAGAGAACCGCCGCAATTGTAAGCGGACCTAATACTGCGCCAATTTGGTCCAATGCCTCGTGTAATCCAAAGCCGCGTCCTCTTCCAATTTGCGTTGTAGCATGGGAAAGCATTACATCTCGTGCCGGAGTTCTAATCGCCTTTCCTATACGCTCCGTGATCATGAGAACAGCAGCGATTTCCCAACGTCCTGCAAGAGCAAGCGCTGGTACTGCGATCATATTCAAGGAATAACCAAACAATGTTATTGCCCAATATCTTCCTGTTTTGTCGCTGATATATCCTGAAATAAGCCGAAGGCTGTGTCCGATTAATTCTCCAAATCCTGCGACAATTCCAACGGTTGTTGCGCTTGCTCCAAGTATAGCCAGATACGGACCATTTATGCTGCGTGCACCTTCGTAAGTCACGTCCGCAAAGAGACTAACTATGCCAAGTAGTACTATAAACTTTAGTGCGTGGTTTTTTTGATTATTGTTTCTTTCAGTTGTACTTGTTTGATTTTGCATTTGAAGTTTCTCCGTAATTATGGATTCAGGATAATATTAAGAAAGAGATAGCGTGTCAAACTAAAAATATTTTGCTTATAGAATGAATTTAAAATGTTGAGTCGTGTGAGTTAAAGATGTTATTATATGTCAGGAAGGATCATGTGGTAATTAACTGTTATCGTACAGTTTTTGACTTATTATCAATAAGGGTTTTTATGGGTGAGTTCTCGTTTATAAAGTGGATTCGAAAGAGAGAGAAAAGACGCAAAGACGTTATTTTGGGTATAGGAGATGACTGTGCGGCAATAAACGTTTCTTCGGATAAGTTGTGTCTTATAACAACTGACATGTTGGTAGATGGGATACATTTTGATCTTAAAAAATGTACCATTAGAGACGTTGGAAGGAAAGCAGTTGCATGTAGTATTAGCGATGTTGCCGCTATGGGATGCCAAGCCACCGTTGCAGTGATTTCAATCTGTTTCCCTGAACATACCGCTGAAAAATTTGCAAGGGAATTATATGAAGGAATATGGAGTATTTCAGACGAGTATAACATAGAAATTGTGGGTGGTGATATTATTAGCGGTCGAAGTCGTTTATGTATTAATGTTACCATGCTAGGGAGAGATGAAGGATTAAAACCCATACGTCGTTCAGGAGCAAAGGGAGGAGATGTAATTTTAGTAACAGGGACGCTAGGCGGATCGCTTCTCGGCAAACACCTTCATTTTGAACCGCGGCTAAAAGAAGGTCTTCTTTTAAACAAGCATTTTAAAATTCATGCCATGATTGATATCAGTGATGGATTAACAGCAGATTTGAATCACATCTTAGAGGAAAGTAGTGTTGGCGCCATCCTGTATGAAGATCAAATTCCAATTTCTGGGGCTGCAGTAAAACTGTCAAAGAAAACAGGCAAGACACCGCTTTATCATGCATTATCTGATGGTGAAGATTATGAATTGTTGATGACTTTGTCTAAAGGTCAGGCAAATAAGGTTTTGAATTCGGTTTTATTTGAAAAGGGAATGATTGGTCGCATTGGTGAAATTGCTAATGGAAGTGGCATTCAGATGATGTTTTCTAATGGTAACATTCGCCGTATAAAACCACATGGCTACGAGCATCTTAAATCGTGAAAGAAAAAAAATTAACATTTAAAAGTTCGAGTGT
>MHXP01000073.1 GCA_001824485.1 Planctomycetes bacterium GWA2_39_15
GTTGGATTTTTTCTGCTAATTAATACACACAGGGGATTTTTTGATATTTCAGAATCACTCCATGGTAGGGTATAGGTAAATAGTTGCATAAGGTCTTTATAGTCTGGTTTAGCATAGTTTTTACATTCAACAATTAGTGAGGTAAACTTAAAACCACAATAATTTTCGGTATCAAAATCTTTCAAAACATTAAATGCAGCATCTCGTCTCAAACTTCCATCCTCTATAGATGTGAGATTTGTTCGCACCAATTCATCGATAAACAACCACTGAATTAATTCGATGACATTTCTCTCAAATGTTTTTGCGTTAAGACCGCTATTCTCCGCCTCACCAAACGGACACTTATTTTTAATCACCTCTAAAATTTGTTTTGACACTCGGGATATTTCTTTAGCAGTCCCATCAAGATACTTTATAACTCTTTCAAATTCGACATGCAATGGGGTGAAATTTTCATTTATCTTTTCAATAGATATTCCAGGATTCGATGAATACTGTCTATGTATTGCCTCTGTCAATATTCTACTATTTTTAATTTCGTGTATTTTCCCTGGTAAGTTGGAAAGGTTTTTAAGTCTTTGAACTATCGACTCAACTTCACGAAAACGATCTTCAGTCGTTAGACAACCCACTTTTTCAAAAACTGACATATAGGCATCTTTCAACTCTCCAATAAACAGGTCAATTTTAGCGGAATGCGTATCTTTAAACTCATCCATTTCTGTTCTTATATCTTCTTTTAGATCGGACATTTTTTTAATCCTTATTTGCTATTGCTACCATCATTCCTAATCCATAACGATAAACAGGATGAAATTCTTTTTCCTTAAACTCTTCAGGGCTTACATCCACTATCTGACCTTTAATCAGTTCTGAAAATAGAGACCCCTCACTGAACATTGTGCATTCGCGCCTTTTGAGCTGTATAGGTATTGAACTTGAATAAATCCACCCTTTACGTGGTACCATCTTATAAGAAAGAGCTTTATTTTCTTCGATCTTATGAGGAAGGCAGAGAGAGAGTGAACAGTAAGAAACAGGCCCTTCCTTTTTCTGGAAAATTGGACTCCATCTTAGATGAGTATCTATAGGTTCCTTTTCAAATGTGAAAGCACCATACCCAACGCTCCTGTCCCCACCAAAGCCTGCATAGCTTAAAAGCTCAAGTGAAGCGAAGAACGGGAAAAGAAAAGTATCGTCACTAAAATCCACGATAAAATAAAGCCCTCCCTGTTTGAAGGTAATACCGCCGGATGAATAAGGAGTGGATGTATTTGTGATGCGGTCTAATGTGACCCGGGGATTTGTAAAGGAGGTTAAGGTACTCTCTTCAGGATTATCAAAGATTTTGTCTTGGAGTTTTTCGTAATCACCATTGGCAAGATAGAGAAAATCGTCCAGTTCAAGAAAAGAGACATCCTTCAAGGTTTTAAAGAATAGCTGGCTTGTGCCTATTGGCGCGGGTAAATAGTAATCCTCCTCTTTGAACAAGAAGGCGGAGGACAGCAAAAAAGGCGGTAAGGAATTTTTAAAACCTTCAATAAGTTTTTCGATGGATGAGATATTTTCTCCATTGCTTCCTTTGTTGGGGAGTCTAACCCACTGATTGATAATGGCGCTGAAAATGGTGTCGGAGTGAATCATGGTAGCAATAGATTCACTTCCTGGAGTTGCCATATCAGACCCGATATGCACCCCTCTTTTGAAACGAAGCTTAACGAGATATCGCACTTTTAGCCTCCAGCTCCAAGAATTTAATAATCTCTTCAACTTCCGTCCTTGCCTCTGGTATGCCAAACTCTCCATCGGTCTTGCCTTTGGTTTTATTGGCAGATCCAAGAAAATGAGCGATGGATTTTGCGACGAATTCTGAGAACTTGAATTCGACCTTGCCATATCCCCTGGAACCATATCCGCCCAAAGCCTCCGCCTCAAGAATTCCCATGCAAGTCAAAAGATTCTTTAAATCCTTTTCAATTAATGCCTTTTGTAAACCAGGTGTAACGCTCCCCGTAAAGGATAAGGCTTCAACATCGTAAACCAACTCAAAACCGAACTTAGCACCTGGCAACACCCGCTCCACTCTTCGGGGGTTGGCTGCTGCCGATATCCTGTCTATCCCATTCTCTATCTTGACCTCTGCCAAGACTGTAGATTCCGAAACAGAATCTTCTTTAAGAAGGGAATCCCTTACAAAAAGAATTGCGGGCATGTTTTCGCCTTTTGTTCTTCTTTCGTCCATATCGCCCCCGCTAGAACCGAATATACGGCAGACTTCGCATTGGATGGCCAGCCTTGCATCATCACAGCAATGGATAAATATATTGTCCTTCCGTGTGCCGATATTTCGGTTGAAGGACAAGGTCTCTTCTTTCCCATTTGTCGTTCTTTTACCAAATTTCTCTAATATGCTTCTAAGTTTCCCCTTCAAGGAACTGCCCGGTATGTAAGGTAAGCTGCTCCCTGAATCTCGAATAACCGGCAAATCTACACCACCGATCTGCATAGACTCCTTTGAGCCACCTATATGGAGGCCGGTTTTCAGCAGGATATCTCCTTTTAAAAAAACCTTGCCAATAAGTAACTTCTTTCCATTTTCACCCATGTTTTCTTCCTCCTTTTTTAATCTCTTCCACCATGATACTTATGATAGGCCACAATCGCCTCAATAAACTGCACAAGACGGTTAAAATCTTCTGAATCATGAACCCTTTCCATCAAGGGGTTTACTACTACAAAAAAAGGGGTAAGTTCTCTGCTGGCCCGTGCCTTGGCATAAGCAAGCTGTGGTTTTAAGATCATCAGACTGGCCGACTTCTTACCCCGTATTGCAAGCATTGCCTCGTAGAAACGGCGAAGCTGTGCGGTCTTCAATCCAATCTCATAACTTGCCAGGATCTTCCCTAAGGCAAAGCTACAGACTACCATCTTTTCATCATCAAGAAGTTCTTTAAGACCAATTCCCTCTTTTTTAGATAACGTCTCCTTCTCAATAATCTTTTCAAGGATTGTATCTGCATTTCTTAACCCCCATTCTTCAGAAAGTTTCTCCTCTATCGACCTTACCTTCACTTGTTTCACCTCCTCTTGTTAAGTATATAAGCCACATTAAAGGGATATGCTGACTGGACAGGCGATATGGTTCGAAAAGATGCAACTGCCTATCTAATAGTTCGTAATAGTCCATGCCCGTCTCTTTGTCTATCTGGTTACCGAGACGCTTCTTCATCTTTTCTAAAAGCCAGACAACCTGTGGCATATATAAACAGCCACTGTTATACCAGACTGTCTGGAGTTGTAAGGCTCTGTGGAAGAAACTTCTTGGCAAGAAATCTTTTGCCCTCCAATATTGCTGGAGGGTATCTTCAATATAGTCCTTTATTTCATTTTCTATTCCTTTGTCCTCTTTTACCCTTGCCCATTTTAATGCGATTCTCAATCGCAGCGGGCTGTCTTCCTGCCTTGATTGTCTTTCTATCTGAAGGGTCTTGCCTAAAGAAGCCTCATACTCTGTATAAAAAAGACTAAGTGAATCCTTCCGCCCACAGAGGCCATTTTCAAAGAGCAGGCAGGTCAAAAATTCTTTCCTACACTGCCAACAGGCCTGTTTATTATCCTTAGCCGCCTTCAATGCCTTAGCCGAAAGCTGAGACATTTGAATAATGGGGAACTTTTGATCGTGAAGCGTCATTCCTCCGCTCAGGGTTACATCCAGATGGTTTCCTGTGTATTGCTTGAAAGCCTTTCCAATATCCAATGACAATTCAGCCACATCACTCCACGCACCAATGAGAAACAAGTCATCTCCACCAGAATAGATGACTGTAACATTTCGTCCTTTACTTAAATCCTTGAAATCCTTGTTTGTTATATTTGTTGGATTCTCAATCTTACTTTTACAAATACGCGAAATATGGATTTTGAAAAAATAAACCAGCGCCCTCGACAGTGCTGAAAGTCTCTCCAAACTTATGCCTTCAGTAAAACCACTTTGCAAAATCTTACCCATATTATCAGCATCCATTCGCAAAGCCCCAATCAACTTTGCACCTTTTGCACTTTCTGCCAACCATTCAAGTGATGCAATTGTGTCGTCAGCAAGAGAGTTCATCTCTTGTTTAATTTCAGTTCTGACTTTGTCATCAACTTCATCTTTCTGTAATATTTCTTTTAAGAAGTTTTCTCTTTTTTTAATTTCATCCTTAATAGGTAAATCTTTTGTTAGGCGAGTATATGGGCTAATAAGGGGAACGGACTCTTCAGTATAGACACCTTCCAATTCACTCAACTCTTGGCAAATCTTCCACACGATGTCGTGGCTGTTGACTGGATATTTTTCATCTGTCAAAATGTAATAAGAATTTTCTATAAATATTGAATTTTTAGAGGGTTTTGCAGATTTGTAAACGTATTTTGCCCTTGGGAGTAGGGCGCCTATTTCTATGAGTGTTCGGCAATAAGAACAGCGATAAAAACCATCTTTACCCTGATGTAATGCCTCATCATCTTTGAAACATATTTCACATCCCTGGTATGAGGGATCGCACTTCTGGAGGAACTCAAACTTTCCAGTATCGATCAACCTTTTAAACTTGGCCTGTTTTTCTCTAAAAAGATTGTAAGCAGCATTTTTCATGACACTTCCAAAATGGCTTTTTAAATTTTCATCAGAAAATGGTACAGAAGTAATAGCAGCATAAAGCCGGCCATTGAACTGTTTAGCAAACCAAGTTTCTAGCGAATGCGTTATTTCAGCTAATTTTTCACAACTGTCATCTTGATTATCCAATAGAATGTAAAAACTCCCGCCACCAGAAAAAAGCAGATGGATTCGATGCAACTGAAATGAGTCAAGTATTCGTTGCACGATATGCTCACTCAAAAGCTCGACAAAGAATGAACGTGACCGTAGATTTTTTAGGGCGTTTTGTGAAGAAATATTATAAATAAATTGCTGAATTCCTGAAAGATCGCCGCAAATCAATAAATTGGCTGGTCCAGATGTATCTCCCTTCTTTCTCGTTCTGATAACCTCTTTAACTGCCTTGATTTTATATGTATCATAAATGGAGGTCTTGCCTTCGGAATTTAACGCGGGTATGGTTCCACCGAGATTTTCTAATAAAAAATGAGCTTTATGTAGTGATAGATTCGTTAAAAATTCTTCAGAAAGATCACAATATTTAATATGAACCGCTTGCCAGACCTTTTGTTTTTCCTCAAGCAAGATTTTTCGGTCTTCTTCTTTCAAGATTTTGCTGATTTCCATAAAAGAAGGTGTAACATAAAAAGGGGTTTCATTGCCTGTCCTGTCTTTGACAGATATTTGGCTGAAGATAGATTGCAAAAAGTCAGAAGAGTCATCTTGAAACCATTTTCTCACTTCGCGTAAGCCTTCAATAAAAATTGATCTTATTAATTCTTCATTCCGCATAAAATACCCCTAATTTGACTTTCTAGAAAATTTGATAGGTTTCGGTGCAACTATTTTCCATTCCCGCCGTTTCTTACGGTATCCTTTGCTATTATTTATTTCCATACTTGCCCACATGTTCTCGTATCTGATGTATCTCTTTCATTGCTTCTGGTTCAGGCACTTTATACCTTTTCCTTACCACTAATTCTGGATTAGGGCGTATTTGGGACAATTCTTCTTCCACGTTCTTACTCTGGGTTCTAATCAAGTTTAGTAGTTCAACATGAGATATGTTTTTCGTTTTCCGATAAAACCGCTCCCGTATTTTGTGTATTTCAGCCATAATATTAGGTTCTTTAATCATTTTCGATTACCTCCAAAGGGGTGCATATTTCTATTATGGTAAGTATCTTTTTTAATCCTGTTCTTCTACAGGAATACTATTTATTTCAGCCAACGGACACGTTTCACGACAAAAGCCTCTCCCTTATCCTCTTCGCCTTTTCCGGCATGGCTTTGTAAAAGAATTCCATCTGCGCTTCTAGCCACACGAGTTTTTCAAGGGCAGGCTTTTTTCGATATTCCTCTATTTGCTCTTTTGTTTTATAGTAAAGTAACGGTTGATCCGCTTTCATTATTCTATTCCTCCCGTATTTTCCTCAGGTAAAATACATCTGCAATATCCTGAGGTCTACCAGCCTTTTCTTTCCTTTTTCTTTCACCCCGTTGGGGTTGATTATGTGTTATGTCCCTGTCCAGGGGCTTTACCCCTGGCTATTAGCTGTCTGCCCTCTGGGCATTTTATTAAACTTAATCTCCGTGTCCTCTGTGTCTCTGTGGTAAATATCTATTATAAAATCTTATACTTCCCCAGCCCAAAAGACGTCCCTTTTCCCACATGCACGTATTCACCCAGCCTTAACAACAGCATAAAGTCTGATAAATCACCCTCATACGAAACAGCGCCCGTAACTCCGCCCAGTGACATCCATTCCTCCTGCCTTGTTGAATAACGTTTCCAGTCGAACCAATGCGTATCTGATCTTATCTGCTTTACTGCTGAAGCCTTTTCGATGAGACCTTTAAAGTCTACCTGAAATTTTTCATCACAATGAAAATAAGACAATGAAGAAATGCGGCGTAAGAGATTTCTGATGAGGACATGGAATTCGATTTTATCGGTTATATGACCGTCGAAACGGAGTCGTAGCGGAGTAAGAATGGAGATGTTTATTTTGTTGTTATGATTCAGCGGAATTGCATCTGATTTTACGACCTCCCCTTTATCCCCTCCTTCGCAAGGAGGGGAAATGCTAGAAGATGTTGCCTGGTGTTGTTTAATCCTGTTATGGGTTTCCACGCCCTGTTCGTTAACAGAGACAAGGTTTTGATGGTTTAATTGATGTGCTTGTATTATGGGATAATGGTTCGTGAGTGTTTGGACTTTGCTGTTGTAAATCTGTATAGCTTCATCCTCCAAACCAATGCCTTCCACATGCAATAAGTCGTATTTACCCCTGCCCTGCCCGATGCCCTGTTTCCCTAATTCAGTAAAGGTGTAGATGAAATAAGGCAAGTAGTCTATGGCATTGCCGATGAGGATCAAGTGAAAGGAAAATGTTTCGCCGGGTTCAAAGGTCTGTTTTTCGGTAATCGGGGGTTCAATGACAAAGGGGTGAGGTACTTTTGGGTAGAGCCGAAGGATCTCGGTATCTTGCGGAGGCGGTGTTTCAAAGATATAGGAATAGATGCATTTCTGCTTCAAAAGGCAGTCATCGCATTCCTTGCCCTTGATCACACAGACGACCCGTTTAAAGGCGTATCCAAAACCGCCGCGAAAGGCAGAGCCTTTATAGGAAGGGAAGCGTATGTGCTCTTTGGCGCTGACGGTGAACCTGAATCTTGCCAGCCGAAATGTTTCGAGCATATAGACCAGACCAATAGAAATTAGATCACAGCCTCTACAGGGAAATTATAATGAACGACTGCGCCTTTACTATAGTATATCTACAGAGAAAATCAATAAGATAATATACCCGAAATCATACTTTTAAGAAAAACTGTAATAGTTCAGCTACCTTAGACAAGATGAACAGGATTAACGTGATAATTGTTTAATCCTGTAGATCTTTTACTTTAAATCCTTGACCTTTTGTTTAACTATAAGCAATGCTTTGGATGTTTCTTTTTGTAGAGAGGCCTTGGAGGAAGCCTTAGAGAGGGGATGTCCTGAGATGTTCAATAGTGATCAGGGTTCTGAGTTTACGAGTAATGATTTTACAGGAATACTCTTAAGCAAAGAGATAGCAATCAGTATGGATGGTCGAGGTCGGGCGTTTGATAACATTTTTACGGAACGGCTTTGGAGGAGCGTAAAGTACGAGGAGGTTTACCTAAAAGATTATCAGGTTTATCGTGATGCACGTGAGGGTTTGGAGAAGTATTTTTCATTTTATAACAATAGGAGGTACCATCAATCACTGGGATATAAAACACCGTATGAAGTTCATTTTGGAGTTCCTTACAAGAATGAATGAAGAAAAGGTAGCGATGGGCGAAGAAAAATAGCGGAGTGTGCAGAAGGGTAACTCCAGTCGCCCTACGGGCTCCTTCCGTTACCCTTCTGCACACTGTAATTGATGAATTAATGCATCTAAATATTAATAAAAAATGGTCTTGACAAACCCGTTCACTTTAGGTTAAAGTCCACAATACAGCGGTACGTAATAAGGGAAGAGTTATTGTAGAGCAGGCGTATCGGTTGACCTCAATAACGACGAATAAAGAGGCTGGATGGTTTCTTGGGATAGACGATGAGACCGTGTATAGGATAGATAAGGAGATGTTAGAAGAACTATCGTTGGAGAAGATTGAGAAAGTGAAGGCGCCGCGTCATATGAGTGTAGACGAGGTAGCATGGCAGAAGTGGCACAAGTATGTTACCAATGTTGTTGATGTGGACAGGCGCAAGGTAATTTGGAATTACGAGGGACGGGGCAAGAGTACGCTAGATAGATTTTATCATAAGATAGGCAAGGGAGGTTGTAAGAGGATAAAGGCGGTGGCAAGTGATGGGGCAAAGGGTTTTCTTGCGTCAACGAGAGA
>MHXP01000074.1 GCA_001824485.1 Planctomycetes bacterium GWA2_39_15
AATGTGGCGGTGGGAAGGATAACGTCTGCCAGTTGTGCAGTTTCCGTAAGGAAGGTATCCTGAACTACAATAAATTCAACCTTTTTGAAGGCTTCCCTGACTTCCTTACCATTTGGATAGTTTACGATAGGATTTTCTCCCATGACATAGATGGCTTTTAATTTGTTATTTAATGCAAGATCGAAAACATTTAAAGATTCTTTCATTAAAATATCATCAGAAAGTTTTGTATTCCATAGTTTTTCAATCTTTTCTCTATAGGACGCATCATTGATATCAATGTATCCTGGGAAAAATCCTGGAACTACCCCCATATCATTTACACCCTGAGAGTTACTATGAGACCTTGCAAACAAAAGTGAAATCCTGGCATTGCTGGTTTCTGCGCTACGATTGGCATTAATCAACGCGCAGAGGTTCATCAGCGCTTTTATTGTTTCCTTACCCATCGGGTCTTCTTCTATGTCCTTGCCACAAATGATACAGCAACTACCCGGCTTTGTTAGCGTTAATGAGGCGTTTCGTATAGTTTCTTTAGTAACACCAGTTGATTTAGAGGCATTTTCTAAGCCAAACTTATCAAGTGATGAACGTAATTCATTAAAATTCTTTGTCATCGTTTCGATATTTTTTATATCAACGAGATTCTCGTCAATGATGGCTTTGATTAAAGCGTTAATCAACGTGAATTGACTTCCCAATGTATATCTCAGGCGGATATTAGTTTTAGCGGTGCTGTTGAACAGAATATTTCTTACATTGGCAACGATGAGATTTGCATTGTTCAGCCTTATGGCTTTTCTAGCCATACTTCCGACTACAGGATGCGCCTCTGTTACGTCAGTGCCTATGAAGAATATGGCATTAGCATTTTCTATATCTTTCAGTGACGTTGATGAGATTCCGTTAATAATAGATTCGTAAATCAGCCCATTCAGAAAAGGTGATTTTATATTGGCTAAATTATCAATGTTATTGGTTCCCAGCACAGACCGGCAAAATTTTTGGAACAGGTAATTCTCCTCATTAGTGCATTTTTCAGAACCAATGCCGCCTATTGCTTTTCCTCCGTGTTCATTTATAATTTGCCGGAATCTTTTTGATACATATTCAATAGCTTCATCCCATGAGGTCGGATATAATTCGCCATTCTTTCTGATTAATGGGGTTTTTATACGTTCTGGAGAATGAATGAATTCGTGACCAAATCTACCTTTTATACATAAATTACCTTCGTTTATTCCTAAATAATCATCGGAGGTTACTCGTCTTACAGTTTCAATTCCCTGTTCAATGCGTAGGGGGGTAGCTTTCGTATTTAAAACAACAGTACATCCGACTGCGCAGTAAGGGCAGATAGTGGGAGTGTTTTTGAATTCCCATGGTCTCCCCTTGAACCCAAGTGTTCTGTCTTGCCATGCTCCTGTTGGGCATACCGCCACGCAGCCGCCGCAAAAACTGCACTCCAGCGGCCTGTCGAAGGCAGTGCCAATAACTGTTTTAATGCCGCGATTCTGGAAATCAATAGCGCCGTATCCTTCTATTTCTTTACAGGCGCTGACGCATCTGCCGCATAAAATACACCTATTTCGGTTTAATTCCAGGAGCGGGTTATTCCTGATCATAGGAGCATTCATCCTCACCGTCTTAAACCGTCCGGGGGATAAATTCAGTTCATGTGTAATATCTTGCAGCCCACATTCGCCAGATTTGTCGCATGTAGGGCAATCGAGCGGATGGTGTGCCAGTAAATATTCCATAACTGATTTTCGATATCGAATCACTTTGGGAGTGTTTACCTTCACACTCATTCCTTCTGACACAGGGTGGGCGCAGGCAAAACGATGCCCTGTTCTCCTTTCCGTAACCTCTACCATGCACAATCTACAACCACCAAACTGGGAGAGTTTAGGATGATAACACAGACCAGGAATATGTATGCCATTATCAATGGCTGCCTGGAATATATTAGTGCCTTCCTGGGCGATGATTGGTTTATCGTCAACAATAAGATGTATCGTCTTCATTTGATTGCCATGAAATTACATTTTTCGTAACATAGATTACACTTAATGCATTTTTCTTTGTTAATAAAGGCAACTTCTTTTGTACTACCGCTAATAGCCTTAACAGGACAATTACGAATACAAGCCTGGCATTTGGTGCATTTTTCTGAAACAACTTCATACCTGTGAAGGGCAACGCATGTGGCGGTAGGGCAAGTTTTATCACGAATATGTGCTATGTATTCATCTTTAAAATATCGGAGCGTTGATTTAACGGGATTGGGGGCAGATTGTCCAAGACCGCACAGTGACATTGTCTTGATTTCATCGCTCATTTGCTCTAACAGTTCCAGATCGCTCTCCTCTCCCAGTCCTTGTGTAATACGGGTAAGGATATCCAGCATAAGCGTGGTGCCAATTCGGCACGGAGGGCATTTCCCGCAAGATTCGCCTGCACAAAAATTCATAAAGAATCGAGCCATATCCACCATACATGTAGTTTCGTCAACGACTACAAAACTACCGGAACCCATCATGGCGCCTAACCCTAGCAGCGATTCGTAGTCAATTGGTGAATCCAGCAAGGACTCTGGCAGACACCCACCCGAAGGACCGCCTATTTGCACTGCTTTAAATTTTTTCTTTCTGGGGATTCCACCGCCCATATCGAACACTATTTGTCTGATTGTGGCGCCCATTGGAACTTCGATGAGGCCCGGATTTTTTATTCTTCCGGTCAATGAAAAGATTTTTGTCCCCTTGCTTTTTTCTGTGCCAATCTTTGAATACCAGTCTGCGCCACGATTAATGACAATCGGCACATTAGCAAAGGTTTCCACATTGTTTAACACCGTAGGTTTATCCCATAAACCTGCTTCCACAGATTGCGGTGGTCTTGTGCGCGGCATGCCTCGCTTACCCTCAATAGAATATTGCAGCGCTGTAGATTCACCGCAAACAAAGGCGCCTGCCCCTTCTTTTATGTGGATATCCAGGCTATAATTACTATTTAAAATGTTTTTCCCCATGAATCCGTGTTCTTTGGCTTGTTTAATTGCCCAGTGTAATCGTTTAACAGCCAGTGGATACTCGGCGCGTACATATATATATCCACTTGTAGCGGCGATTGCATACCCCCCGATAATCATCCCCTCCATGACTGCATGAGGATCACCCTCCATGAGACTTCTATCCATGAAAGCGCCAGGGTCGCCTTCATCGGCATTGCATACGATAAACTTTTCGTCAGCAGAATATCTGGCGCCAGACGCCCATTTTTCACCGGTTGGGAAACCTCCGCCGCCGCGACCTCTAAGACCGGATTTTTTAATTTCTTGTATTACATCTTGCTGCGTCATTGTCTCTAAAACCTTTTTGAGCGCTACATAACCGCCCCTTGCTATATACTCGTCAATGTTCTCAGGGTCTATTATACCAGAGTTAGCAAGTACGTGTCTTTGCTGGCTATCATAAAATTTGTGATAATCCTCTTTTGCCAACCACTTTTCTACGGGAGTATTTTTTACAATATGTTCCTCTATAATTTGAGGTACCATGTCAACCGTAACTTTTTCATAAGTCAAAGGCTTTGTTCCGGGAATAGATACATCCACGAGGACATCTCTGGCACACAAACCTCTACAACCAGTTTTCGCTGTTTTACAAACGCGTTTTCCTATAGCCGCATCCATGCTTAATCTTTTAATTTCATCTTCAAATTTCTTAAATACTTTATCGCCTCCCGCTGCAATTCCACCAGTTCCCAGGCAAACAGCAATTACAGGTTGAGCTTTGTTTTCTGTATTTTCGTTTTTTTTGTTTTTCTCTGAATGTATAGATTTAGTATCCATTTTATGTTTAATAAGGCTAATGCATAGTGTACGGGATTACCCTATTACAAAAATATCATGATGATTCATTTCAATTTGTTCTAACTGTTTATACCGCAGGTTTTTTGTATTTATCCAGAATACCACCGAGTTTATCCGGAGACAGCTCTCCGTGAACGTCCTCATCAATAACTACCACCGGGGCTATTCCACAAGCCCCCAGGCAAGATACCTCCTCAAATGTAAACAGTTTGTCTTTAGAAGTTTCATTCACATTAATTTTCAATTTTTCATGAACTTTAACGGAAAGACTCTTGGCATTTTTCACATGACAAGCCGTTCCGCAGCATACCTTAATTATATGCTGACCGCGGGGTTTCAAATGAAATTGAGCGTAAAACGTAGCAACTCCTATTATTTCATTTGTGCTAATTTTCAATCTTTCAGCAATAAAATCAATAATAGGCTCCGGCAGGTAACCATACCCAACCTGTGCTGCTTGTAAAATTGGGATTAGCGCCCCTCTGGTGTCTTTGTATTTTTCCAGCACCTTTTCTACTTTTGAAGTGTCTATGACTTCCATTTTAGTTGAGTGTTCACTTGTCTTCACCGTAATATTTAACGGTCAATTTCTCCTAGAACAATATCTAAACTCCCGATTACAGCAACAACGTCCGGAAGTAATCGTCCCTCTACCATTTTTGGCAACGCTTCGAGATTAACAAAAGATGGGGGACGGATTTTTAACCGATATGGATGACTTGACCCATCGCTTACTATATAAAAACCCAATTCGCCCTTGGGCGCTTCAATACTGGAATAGACCTCTCCCTTCGGTGGTTGGATACCGTCTGTGATTAGTTTAAAGTGATGAATCAGGGATTCCATTTTTGTTTCCACGTCCTCTTTTGGAGGTAAAGTAATATTCGGAATTCTTGCAATAAAGTCTCCCTTAGGAAGAACATTTAATGCCTGATGAACAATGCTATTGCTCTGACGCATCTCTTCGATTCTTACATAATACCGATCATATACATCCCCATTTTTACCCAGAGGAACTGCAAAATGATATTTATCATAGCTGGAGTAAGGTTCTGCCTTTCTGATGTCCCAGTTAACCCCGGAGCCTCTTAAGCTTGGTCCGCTAAGCCCGTAATCAATGGCATCTTCGGCAGAAATAACACCAACGCCTACTGTACGTTTTTTCCAAATAATATTATTCGTCAGGAGGGTTTCATATTCATTTAGTCTTGAAGGAAATTCGGCAACAAATTTTCTGGTTTTTTCTAAGAATCCGCCGGGTAAATCCCTTGACACACCGCCCACACGAATATATGAAAGATTCATTCTTGCGCCGGAAACCATTTCAAAAATGTCATAGATGGTTTCCCGCTCCCTGAAACAGTAGAAGAACACGGTCATTGCGCCAAGGTCAAGTGCGTGAGTTGCCAGCCACAACAAGTGGGAGGAGATTCTGGTAAGTTCGCATAGAATTACTCGGATATGTTGCGCCCTTTCAGGGATTTCAATACCAAGCAATTTTTCAACTGTGAGGGCATAAGCCAGGTTGTTTGAGAAAGGAGCTACATAATCCAATCTGTCTGTGAGGGGAATACATTGATGGTATGTTTTATATTCTGCGAGTTTTTCCACACCTCTATGGAGAAATCCAATGTGTGGCTCAGCCTTTACAATCATTTCGCCGTCCAGTTCTAACAAAAGCCTCAGTACGCCATGCGTACTAGGGTGCTGCGGACCCATGTTGATGGTCATCAGATGGGTCGTTGTAGTATTAGAAATCGCCGTCACGCCTCGTCAACGTCCTTTCGATATATTCCTCGGAGTGTGACAGGCTGTCTTCCGTCAATAGGGTAACTCTTTCGAAGTGGATGACCTTCAAAGTCGTCAGGCATAAGTATTTTTCTTAGGTCTGGATGATTATTGAACTTAATGCCAAACATGTCGTAAGCTTCTCTTTCATGCCAATTCGCCGTCTTCCAAACACCTGTTACAGTTGATATGTGTGGTTCATTTGATGGAATTGGCACTTTGAGACGCAGTCGGTGATTTTTGTATATTGAATAGAGATGATAAACCACCTCGAAAACGCCGTCCATTTCAACCCGATCAACACCACACAAATCCGATAGAAAATTAAAATCAAGCTCCTGGTGCTCTTTAAGAAATTTAGCAATATCGGTAATAAATTCCTTTTTTATAATAATGGTTAATTCATTGCGAAATACACCTGATCCTATAATTGCATCCGGAAAATTTGTCTTTATTAACGTGGCAATAGCTTCATTGTCCATATAGCATTATCACCATAAAGTTTTTAAGGGTGACAGCTAGCCTCCAACTTGCCCAAGGCGGGAATTTTGAAAGCTTGAGCTGCAAATACCTGGTTATTTTTATATTAACTTTTTGCTGTGTCTGCTGTAGTTTTGCTTATAAAAGATTCTTTTTCAATCTTTTTTTGTATTTCCATAATAGCATGAATCAATGCCTCTGGTCTGGGCGGACAACCCGGAAGATACACGTCAACAGGCATGACTTGATCCAGCCCCTGAACAACACTGTAAGTGTTAAATACACCTCCTGAGACTGCACAGGCGCCCATTGCGATAACCCATTTGGGTTCAGGCATCTGATCGTAAATCCTTCTTGCCACCGGTGCCATCTTGTAAGTAAGTGTGCCAGCGACGATCATCAGGTCTGATTGTCGTGGAGAAAATCTGAAGACCTCAGCGCCAAACCTTGCCAGGTCATAACGAGGAGCGACCACAGCCATCATCTCTATGGCACAGCATGCCAAACCAAACGGCATAGGCCAGAGAGCTGATTTACGCGCCCAGTTTACCATAGTATTCAGAGTAGTGGTTAGGATGTTATCGCCCAGATGACTCTCTAGTCCCATTCTAACCCTCCCCTTTTCCAGATATATATGTAACACACAAACAAGATGCCAATAAATATTAACATTTCAATGAATCCAAATACTTTGAGTGACTTAAATGCAACTGCCCATGGATAGAGAAAGACTACTTCTATATCAAATATAACAAAAAGCATGGCGATAAGATAAAACTTTACTGAGAAACGCTCCCTTGCTGAACCTACTGGGTCAATACCGCATTCATAAGGCATGAGCTTTTCCGCGCTTGGTTTCCGTCTTCCAAGAATTGCAGACAGTCCTATATTTGTGGCTGCAAAACCAACGGCTATTATAAACAATATTAGTATGGGTAAATATTGTAACATAAGTGAATAATTATAGAATTATTTATAAAAAAGTCAAAGATATTTGCTTTATAAAGCTATTATTTTAAGATAGCGCAACTATAATGCCATGTGCTTAATTACGGTGGATAAGACCTCTTGATATCGACATTTAAAAACTGTATTTAAGGCAGCTTAATTATGTTGGCATAAGATCTCTGCCGGCAATTTTTGCACCTAATTTCCACGATGCCCTGGTTTGCTTTCTTTCCTGTTTTGTTAATTCAGTATACAAGGCAAGCGCATCATCACCTGATTTGATGCCCTTGCTTATTGCCTCTGCGGCGAATAGCCCTGTTGATAAAGCACAAGAAATCCCTTCGCCAAAGGCATTGAGAAATCCTGCTGCCTCACCAACCAGAAGAACATTCCCCTTTCCAAGAAAAAACCTGCCTGTTGAACACATATCATTGCCCATACAGGCGGATTTTTTAACCAGCTTTTTAAGTTTTAAACCAAATCTCTCTTCCAACATTTCGGTATATTTACTGAGATAAGGATATAGCTGAAAACCTTTTTTTACGGCAGTGCCAAAGATCTGAAGTCCGTCCTTAACACTAAACCATGCATAGACCTCGCCATATTGTAGTTCCAAGAAACCGTGATAGAAATAAGGGTCTAAATCGGAATCGCCTTCATAGTAATTCTGATATGCAATAAACCATTTCAAGTTTTTTTCAAACTCAGGGTCAAGTTTAGCCCTGATCAAAGATAGGCTGCCTTCTGCGCTTATTAAGTATTTGGAAGTAATATTTACTGTCTCATTACTGGAAACCTCATGACATTCCAATGTTATATAATTACCCGAATCCTTGAATCCTCTCAAGCTCCAACAATCCCTGACTTCTGCCCCTGCGTTTTTAATAAGCCAATAATCATATTCGGAACGCCATACATTGGGTGCGCCACCATTACTGAATGGCCAATCAGTAAAGTGTTCAATGTCGGACCAGAGTCTTACTCCTTTTAAAAATTCAGGTTTAACATAGACCGAGCTTGGTATTTTCCCAAAATATTTTTCAGTTATATCTTGGGATTTTTTGAATATAATTCCAGAACATATTTTGTATCTTGGGAGTTTCTTTTTCTCTAATACAAGGACTTCAAGTCCTTCATTTGCCAAACCCCTCGCTGCGGCTGCGCCAGAAGGGCCAGCGCCCGCGATTACAACGTCATAATTTGTTTTATGAATAATTTCCATCTGTAGTGTGTGTTGCTTTTTAAGTCATTTCGCAAAAGCCTGAGAACGGTGTAAATTTGATTGTGATTATGGAATTGATGCTGGAGTCAGTATCCTGCTGGCAATTTCAAAATAAATTACCAGTCCTGTTGCATCTAACAGCGTAGCAATGAGCGGCGCAGATACGAAGGCAGGGTCTAGTTTTATAAATCTGAAAAATAATGGGATTGCTAAGCCGACTATATTTCCTACACTAACCACAGTACAGAGGGAAATACCCACTGTTATTGCCACCGTGAATTCTTTCAAAGATATGGCGGCAATAGCAAAGGCAATAAGCCCCATAATAAGTCCGAGTGATATACCTACTTTAACTTCCCGTGATAAAATTCGCCACCATTCTTTTGATTTTACCTCTCCGGTAGCAAGCGCTCGAATAATGAGGGTAGACGACTGCGATCCAGTGTTACCACCTGATCCGGTAAGCATGGGTATAAAATAAGCAAGGGCGATCATCGAGCTTAAGACTCCGGAATACCTTTTCAATATTGTCTGTGATATAGTGGCGGCAATCACGAGAACGACCAACCATGTAACACGGTTGAGGATGCGTTTTGAAAATACTATCCGAAAATATTCTTCCTCGGTAGTCTGAATACCAGCCATCTTTTGGAAATCTTCAGTTACCTCTTCCTGAACGACATCCAGCACGTCATCTACTGTAACAATACCAACCAGCCTGTCTTCGTTGTCTACGACAGGAACGGCGAGGATATCATATTTTTGAACAACCCGCACTGCCTTCTCCTGATCATCTGTTGTATGGACATAAATAACATCCTCATTCGTAATGTCCTTAATAAGTTGGTCAGGATTGGCGAGGATGATATTCTTCAGCGAGGTAACACCGCGCAGCTTCTTTGTTTCATCAACAATATAGCAGATGTAAATAGTTTCGCGGTTTAGTCCGGTCTTGCGGATATGTTCAAGCGCCTTAGCAACCGTCATATCCATCTGAAGGCCTACATATTCTGGGGTCATTATGCGACCTGCAGAATTGTGGGGGTAGTTCAGTAGTTCATTAGCTTCTTTGCGTTCCAAAGGGGGAAGTAATTTAAGAAGTCTCTCGACAACATGGGCTGGCAGTTCATCAAAGAGTTGGGTTCTGTCATCTGGTTGCATCTCTGTAAGAATTTCTTTTGCGTGCTGCTCAGTGAACTGTTTGAGAAGTTCTTCCTGCTCAATAGGCTCAAACAGGGCAAAGACCTCGGAGATTTTATTTTTGTCGAGCAATCTGAAACCCATTACTCGCTCTGTTGGGTCAAGTTCTCTGAGGATATCTACAATATCTGCGGGATGGCGTTCTCGAAGAAAGTCCCTAAGACCCTTGAAGTCTTTGGTTTCAATGAGTTCCTTAATTTCAGGAAGAAATATTTTTGTCCATTGAAGTTCCATAATTTTAACTCTGTTTATTCAACTTTCTCTACTCCTAGTGCCTTTGCCATACCAAGAAGAGTTCTGCCTAACAGAGAACGTTTCATTTCAATCGCATTAAAGTCACATACCTCGTCACAGCAGAAGCATCCGATACATTTCTTTTTATCTACAATTACCTTGCCATTTTCTTTAGACATAGCGCCAGCCGGGCAGTTCCTTACACACTCGTAACATCGCGTACAATTTGAATGATTTACAGTGGAAAATGTAGAACACGTGCTATCAAACATCAAGGACAGTAAAAAGTCTGGCAGATATTTTCCTGCAAAATCCTGTGCGCCGCTGGAAGGTTTTTGAAAATCAGGAACGGATACATTGTTGATTGTTTCACCAACTACATTGATGGTATCTAACTCACCGACACCCAGTCCGCGTTGGTGTGCAAATCTGATAGTCGGCACTGCCATAGGTTCAAATCCTATAATGCTGCTTGCTACGGCATCCATAGCAACACTGTCCTTGCTGGCAAGAATTAGCCCCACTTTTTTGGGTTGTCCTGCATTGGGACCGTTACCCTCCATACCAACAATGGCATCCATAATAATTAGGTGAGGAGGTACCATCTGGTAAATATCTACCAATGCCTTCGCAAATATTGTAGGTTTTGGCGCAATTAAATGGACGTTTTTTTTGCCATTCCCTGGAATAGCGCCAAACATATTTTTTATAGCGCCTGTATATTGTGTCAAACCGTGAGTTTTAAGTTTTGGGACAGAAACTATAAAATCCACCGTTCTTAGTGTTCTTGCAATGCGAAATTTATCAAGGATTTCATAATCTTTGTTGTGAATGTCAATATACTCATCCTTATCAAAATTAATGATCTTTGCACCTGTTTCCTCTGCAATTTCATTAATGCGGGTAACTCGAAAGGCATTGAAAGTGGAAGCGTTTTTCACACTGCCTGATGAGTCTCCAA
>MHXP01000075.1:0-1341 GCA_001824485.1 Planctomycetes bacterium GWA2_39_15
ATTCCATTAACATCGCTTCGAGTTCAGAACCCGCCAGCTCATATTCAACGGTATAAAGACTATTCAATAAATCTTTTATTTTTTGCAACCGATCCGCTGTATTCCAAAAATAGGAACTTACACGCACCCTCAGATTCTTTGCCTTGCCCACGTAAATGACATCGCCATTTTTATTCTTCATTTTATAGATGCCCGGCTTCTGAGGAATGGCGTACAGAAAGCTCCTGTCAAAGGCATATTTGCTAAAATCAACACATTCGATATCGGGATATTGAAATTCCAACGCATCTTCTAATGTACAAAACCCCTGCTCTTCTAATAATTCTTTGCATCTGTAGAAAATTTCGGAGATTATAAAGACCTCTTTTTCTGTACGCCTGGTGTCTATTGTAGAAAATTTAAAAAAGGACGCTACGTCACTCAGCGCTTTTGGATGAATGTCTGGAATAAGCCTCTTTGTTAAATATTTTAAGCATAAGGATGGATTTCCAATACTTTCGTCCGAACCGTTCAAAACCATATTCAGCTGACTTATAGAGGAGGAAACATCGTAACCCACCAGGACAGCATCTCCAATGAAATTAAGCAGGGAACACGCCGCTCTTTCTACGGGAATTCCGCATTCTTTGATTTCTTGCGCTATGTCTGCGGGCAGTTGAATGGATGGTATTACAGATGAATCAGGATTTACGAAGGTGTGAAACCGTTCTGTTATTTTATCGTCTATTAATTTTTGAGCGCTAATCTCAATAATTACTTTGAGTTTGTCAACTCTTTCCATTGTTAAAACACTCAGGAAAACAAACTCTGATTCTAAAAGCGGAGTGCCGCCTTTTTCAATAATCTTCCAGAAATGGTCTGTATCTCTAGCAAATCTGCGGTCGCCTGCAATGGCTGTTTGTATCAGTTTTTCACTTACAACAGGCGGAGAACCTTTGATCTTTAATACCCGCTCGACAAGTTCATCACTGGTAGCGCCTGCTTTTTGAGACTTCAGATATTCATATATCTTATCCTGCATAATGTTTTGTATATTACTTTATAAAAGTTGCTTACAAAAATGCTCTTAAAAAAGTAATATACAACATACCTTTATTAATAGTTTTTGAGATTTATTCTGAATAAATCTCAAATCTGCATGAATCTGACGCTGTCCCGCCTTTGACTGTTGTAGGTTTAACCTTCACGCTGGCGCTATAAAAGCCGTCAAGCAAATCACCTGATACATCTGTTGAGAGATAGTACCATTTAGACGGGCTTAGTAATCCACCTGGCTCTTGTGCGTCTCCGACCTCACCTACATCAATAGTAGCTTTCTCTGGTCCTTCAAGCTTCCACTGA
>MHXP01000075.1:1469-8715 GCA_001824485.1 Planctomycetes bacterium GWA2_39_15
CGCCTTGCAACGCAGCAACTAATACAATTTGTGATAATACTAAACTATATATCCAACTCTTTAAATTATGTATCTTCATAAATATTACTCCTCAAAAAATAACCAGGATATTCAAAAGGCTTAACATTTGAAGTCAATGTAAAAAATTTAGATAATGTTCATTTAAATTTCCATTACAAAAGATGTGCTTTGCAAAATAATAGAAAGAGTTTTACGTTCTGGTATTAATGTATATTGAGAAAATATGATTAGTCAACCGGCGTGAAAAATATTTACTTATTACATCCGCTTGTTAATTTCTGATATGCTAAAAATTCTCTCTGCGCCTCTTCCTTCATACCCTTTCGCTCATAAATAATGCTTAAACCATAATGCGCCTTTGCAAAATTTGGATCAATTCTGATCGTTTCCTCAAGCGCATTAGCTGCCTCATCCAGAATCCTGCTTTGAGAATATGCATTACCGAGTTCAAAATATATACCTGGATTGTAAGGATTTACCTCAATAGCTTTTTGTAATGAAGTGATTGCATCATCAAGCGCCCTTTTATCTGAAAAAGGGTTCTTAATGATATAATGAGCTGCAGCTGCCTTTTGAACCGTAGCAATTGCCCTGGCAAGTACATGTTTGTCAGCGTATGCCTTACCAAGCCTGTAATGCGCCTCAGCATATTTTGAATCAAGTCTTACTACAGTGCTAAATTCTTCAATGGCATCGTCAAATAATCTCTCGTCTGAACAGACTATACCAAGATTGTAATGTACGATGGGGTCTTTAGGATCATTTTCTATTGACTTCCTATAAGCACCAATAGCATTAACAGCGTCGCCTTTAGCATAACAAGTCAAACCTAGATGATAATATCCCAGGGCATGATGTGGATTAATATCTGTTACTTTTTTGAATTCAATCAATGCCTCATCCGAAAGTTTCTTATCCAGATATACCTGACCTAAACTAAAATGGGCATCCGTATAATTAGGATTAATCTCAATGGCTTTTTTAAATGCACTGATTGCCTCATCTTTATCGTTTTTCCCGATATAAGCTATTCCTAAATTATATTGAGTTACGGCATCTTTAGTATTGATTTCGGCTGCCTTTTTATACTCAAAAACGGCATTGCTAAATATTCTTCTCTCTTTATAGATATCGCCCAGCTTGATATGAGCCAGTTCATTGTTTGGATCCAAACGTATTACAGATTTGAGTACAGATTCAGCGTCATCAAAAAGTCCTTTTTCTATGTAAATCAAGCCCAGTTGAAAAAGTGCGTCCTTATAGTTTGAATTAACCTCTGTCGCCTTTTTTAATTCCGCAATAGCCTCATCTGTCATTGTTCGATTATGGTAAGCCATTCCCAGATTATAGTGCGCTTCTGCCAAACCGGGGTTAATCTGAATTGCCTTTTGATATGCAGTTATAACCTCATCCGGCATATCAACCTTAGAACATCCATATATACACACAGAAACTAATACTGCCATTAACACCTGTGCTTTGAATGGCGATACTAGATTCTTTATCATTAGCAAGTCTCCCTTTTAAAACTTAACTGTAATATTACTGGCTAATCCAGTACTTTGGAAGGGAATATATCAAATAGGTTGTACATTGTCAAATGTTTATTTGATAGATATTTAGATAATCAAGAAAAACAATTACTCCCATCCCAGTTTTCGAATCTCCTTGATTGTCCTTGCAACTTCATCAGAAACTTTTGTTATCAGTGTCTCGTCTTTGAACCGCACGTTGACATTGTACATTACTTCATTTTTTACAACGTCTTTCTCAAATCCGTAATACTGCAGTTCCATAGAGTTCCTTTTTAATATTTCAGTAATGTCAGTAAGATTTGGTTCAGAACCAGAGATACATAACTTGAGTGTTTTGTATTTGTCACGTTTGATATTCCGTTCAAAAAGAGGCAGTAATAATAATGCAAAAAGGGCTATAATAGTTGTGATTATAGCTGGCACATAACAGCTGCTTCCTACTGCCAGACCAATGCCCGCCACAACCCATAAGGATGCGGCAGTCGTTAAACCCCTTACCGTTGCTCTAAACCTCATAATCGTACCTGCACCCAGAAAACCGATACCCGTTACCACCTGGGCGGCAATCCTTGCTGGGTCAACCCTTATAATTGAATCAGCAGCAAAGGTTTTATATCTTTCAAAGATATGCTCGGAGACTAACATCATCAATGTCACGCCGACGCACACCAGAATATGTGTGCGTAGCCCAGCAGGCCTACCCCGCCGTTCTCTTTCCCATCCAATTACTCCGCCCAGAACTGCCGCCATCAAAAGTTTTCCTATAGAATTGTCTATGTTTCCAACAATACTTAAGAAATAAAACATGTTTACTCCTTACATTGTTTCTTAATGCATATAAGATTAATCCGCATAACGTACAGCCCACACATAGCGGGTATGATATTTATCTCCGGCGGCTGGTAATGTGCCATTTTCCATAACGACATACCATGCGTACGTACAATCATATCTGTAGTCAGTTGAAGACCAGTAATCAGCGGGTTGCATGTTAACAAATCCGCTCTGATTCAACCATGCAGATGTATCCAGATACTGTGCATTAACAAGCCCTTCAAGTTCGTTTATATCAGGAAGCCTCCAATCTTTATATTTTGCAGTATAGCCTTGAGGCTCATAATTTCTGGGATGTGCGTTAAAATCATCAATTACAGCAATTGATTCCTCCCAACTTTTTCTCCCAAAGACGTTTCCATCTTTAAGCCACATAAGTCCTGTCTGTTCATCAGTAATTGTGCCATTGCCATTGTCTTTAAAATTTTTTGTAGCGCTGGCGGCTGTTGGTTGATTAACCCCCTTATTTAAAAAGCCTTGCATTGTACTCCATGCTGGACGATGATTCCCTTTTTTATCAGCCAGCCCCATTGAACCAAAATACGGTTCGCTGCGGTCGTCAACTATAAGCCAGAAACTCCTATCCACACCCAGAGTATAAGCCTGCTGATATGACTCCGAAAGCCATGTAGCCTGCTGGGAGGGAGAGCTTTGATCCGTTCGTCCGTCGGTCTTCGTAGTTTGAGCTATATAACCGGTTTCTGTAACCCATATTTGCTTGTCACTTACCCCGGCTTGCTTCATTAAATTTACTATATTCTGTAAATAGGAGGTATACGTTACTCCATTTGCCGTGATTATACTTGGAAAGTAGTAATTGTGGACAGCGATGGCATCAAACGCCTTCGTGTCTAAAATAGGGACCTGCCATTCATTAAGTAAAGAAGTAAATTCTGATTGTTCGCTTTCCTGAAGGTTCAGCGTAACTCCACAGGACATTGCGGCACAAAGCACTATAGCCTGAGGGTCTACAGATTTAATTGTTTGATAGCTGGTTTGTAAAAGAGAAACATAATCATCAACCGTTCCCGACCAAAAAGCTGGTGCATTAACTTCATTTTCTATCTCATAGCGAACTCCTTTGCCTTTGTATCTGGTTGCTAATTGAGAGACAAAGTCTGCCCAATCTGACATGTTTGTCGGCGGAGCTCCGCTATGATAACCCGTATTCGGAGTCCCATGTGTTTGTACATTTGTACCCCATGAAGAAATACAACGGAGGGTAAAAAGCACTTCAACCCCCTCTGTCTGTGCAATTTCTACAAAACCATCGGTCTCCTCCCAGTCAAACACATCCGGGCTGGTTTCAACTTCCTGCCAGTCCAGAGGTATTCGTACAATGCCAATACCCAGATCACTAGCATTTTCGATGACTTTGGGGAATTCTTCAGGTGATGCGTTCATTCCAATTTGTGCAGATGCAAACACCTGTATGTTAAAAACAAAAACCATAGCAAAAAGCAAAAGGAACGGTACAAATATAAATTTTATACCAAATTGTTTTATCATTACACATTTACCCCCAGCAATTTACCGTAAATAATTACCCAAACACTAAAAATTAGATTAGGCTGTAGAAACAGCCAAATTTATTTACCGCAATTCTCTCCTCTGTATAGCCAATTCATCATTAATATAGCATTTTTCATAGGGAACACAATAACCATTTCAGATTATTTGCACTCCACTTTTTGTAGACGTTCAGCTATCGGCGGTAAGCCTTCAGCGTATGCCAGATCGTTGATGTTAACTACTCACGTTTTTATTTATCTGCGTAATCTGTTAAATCTGTGGTTTGTGGTTTCTTGTGTTTTTGTTGTTGGTCTGAGGTTATGTCTCGCTAGAGATTTTTCAATATATTTTTACTTCCTCAACCTCAAATCGTTCACCAACTTTTTTAAGATAGCCCATCCTAACTTTAGGGTCGTGTTGAAAGATTAGCAGCCACCTCTCTTCAAATGCCTGTTTTAAAACCTTCTTTTTGTTTTCTAAGGTTTCAAGTGGAAACAAATCATATCCTGCAATATAAGGATATTGCAGATGGGCAACTGTTGGCACCAGATCGGCAAGAAAAAAGGCGATTTGCCCTTCAGACTCGATTTTCACACATTGATGATCACGAGTGTGTCCACCAATTTTAACGAGGGAAATACCCTTATCCACCTCTACAACTTCACCGTTTACCAGGCAGAGGGACTTTGGGTCGCCTATAGGCAAAAAATCTTCCGTTATGTAACTTGCCTTAATTCTTTCATTGGGGTTTAATGCGACCTCCATTTCACCTTTTTGAATGAAATATTTTGCCTTTGGAAATGTGGGAACAATGCCTCCCTTTTCATTAAAGGTTGTATTCCCACCGGCATGGTCAAAGTGAAGATGCGTATTAATAACAAGATCAATATTTTTTGGTTGATAACTAAAGCGATATAAAGATTCCAGAAGGTTTGGTTTTTTATCAATCCCGTAAATTTTACGAAACTTTTCCTCACGCTTTGTTCCAATCCCGGTATCAATCAGAATGTTATATTTTTTTGTCACAACCAATGGGCAATGGAGAGAAAGAGGAATTCTGTTCCTTTCGTCAGGCGGACATACCTTTTCCCACAAGACGCGGGGCACAATTCCGAATACTGCCCCCCCGTCCAGATAAAAGTAACCATCTGTAACAGGATATATCTCAAATTTACCAAGCTTCAATAACTTACATCCCTTATAGTAACGTTATTTATACTTCACAGGATAGTATATTAAAAATCATGTGAGAGTTCTATACCCACTATACATAATTATCACGATCATTTGAAATAAAAAAGGACGTCCGGCAAAAAGTCAGACGTCCTTTTTATTTAACTACATTCCCGCACCTTGCGTAAATGTCATAGGTCTTACTCAGGCTTTGTAATGTTAACTTCTATTTCAACAGCAACATCTTCATTCACATTGAATTGGACACAAACCTTACACCTCGTTCCCATACTCCCGCTTTGGAATGCCGCCTGAGACCGAAGCTCCTGCTTCCCCTGAATCTCAACCAAATCAGACTACCATCGGAAGTAGATACTACCCACAAAACACGCTAAAGGACACGAATATAATTTCGTATATTTCGTGTCTTTTGTGGGTAAATTGAAAATTCCTAATCATTCTTTCTTTGAAAATTGGACGTAAATCTTTCATTTCCGTATAATTTCAACTACCATTTCAATAACCTCGTTGAGCTTATTGTCTGTAAGATTCCCAACTTTATAAAGAACAATATGAATGTCTGCTGTAAATATGCGGTTAGGTCTCACATTGCTTGGCTGTTTTAAACCTCCCATTGCAAAATCTTTATCGTCAATTGAGATTGCATAATTGTCTTTAATGGTTTGGCTGGTTATCTGGCAAAGAATTATATCGTCACCCTCCAGTTTTGAAATGACTAAAGCAGGACGTCTTTTGGCTTGGGTTAGATCAGAGAAAGGAAAAGGAACAACAACCACATCGCCTTTTATAAATTTTGCCATGCCTCATCTTCCTCTGGCTTTAGCCAATCTTTTCTAAGAGCGGATTCACTGGCGATAGCAGTATCAAGTCTTTCCTTTATTATCTTTGTTTTCAAAAAATGAACAAAGTCCAATACCTCATCGAGAAAAGGCTCTGGAACTTGTTCAATCTCGTTGATAAGCAATTCCTTTTTGCTCATGGTTAACCTCTTTCTTCTACTTAAATTTACTAACAATTTCCTTGAGGCATAAAACCTCAAGGGGACAATCAGCCCAGTCATATTCCTAACGAATCATTATATCACACTGACTATGACTACGCTTCTGTGCTTTAAAGCTGGATGATCTAAATTCAAACTCAGCCCTGCAACAGGGAGCGAAGGGGTCAAATATTTATCGTTGACGAGCAATGTCAATTTGAAATTTGACCCCCTTCTTTTTTCTTGCGGGCATTTTCTTTTAAAATGAATTTTGAAGGTTTGACCCTCCATTTTTCTTCATTTTTCTTGTTAAATGGTGAAGTCATTGGGTGTAAAATTGACGACATTTGTAATTATGTCAATATTCCTTTTTCTATTTTCCAACCATCTTTCTCTCCAAAAATTCACAAGTTCTTTTTTGGTATAGTTGTAGTAAAGTGGTCTTTTATTTTCGTCATTCAAAAACTCTTTCCAGTTTTTTGCAAGAGGAATAAAATAAATGTTCCGTTTGAAAGAATGCTTTAGTAATAAATCGGGGTCAAAGCCCAACATTTCACCTGCTCTGTGAATCACTCTCATTGTCCAACTGGGACCATCACCAAATTTATTTGTAACAAATACTTTTTTTGATTTCAGATACTCTTGCATTTTTTCAATCGTTTCTTCTGAAAGATGTAATGTTCCGAATCCTTTTGTTTTTCCGATTGGTTTATAAAGAAGTTCATCATTGTACTTTAATCGGTTATATTGGGAACTCTTGCCATATAAACTTGTGGTAAAAATTCCTACAAGTTGGTTTGCTTTTCGCTTGCTAATCAAAGTAATTTTATCCTTATATTTATTTCTGTAAATCTCCCGCACCTCTTTTGAAGCTAAAATGTATGAAATAAGTTTTCCGCCCAGCAAATAGTTATATGGTGGCAATGCACCAATAATATAAGCGTCCATTGCATAAATAAGATTCTTTGTTCTCGTGGAAACATCCCAGCCTATGAACTCATCTCTTGCAGGGATATGAATTATCGGACTTCCTAATGCTGCAATACCAATTACTGGTTTATTCGGTAATGCTCTGTCTCTAATAATTAACTTGATTCTTCTGCCAACATATTCGCTGTATGGCGATGACCAGTAATAGCGAAATATTCTGAATAAGGCATGTTGTTTTTCT
>MHXP01000075.1:8779-12696 GCA_001824485.1 Planctomycetes bacterium GWA2_39_15
TTTTTTTCGCCAAACCAATATACTTGTCAATCCAAATTTTGTTTTTTGAAATTATCTCACCCCGCTTGATTGACATTGCATCTTTAATGGTGTCTTTATCGTAGCTTTCAGGTGGGATTATAGATATAAATGGTTTTTTCTTTGTGGGTAGTTTGACTTCCCAATTTAATCTTTCCAAATCTCTTACAATTAGCCAAGAAACTTGTTGTTCAATGGGCTTGTTCTGAATATTGATTTCAACAATATCCTTTCTCTTAAAGGATGAAACTTTTACAGGAATATTTAGTGCTAATGTTCGCATATTACGCTAATTCCAATTTTGAATCTTCATAAACCTTTTTGTGAACTAATTTTTCAAACTCTACAACCCTTACTGGAAGAGCAAAAGATTGATTTGCTGAAACCATATAGAGATTTCCAGGGATTGTTTCGGTTTGAATGAACTTTGAAATTACACCGTCATAATTTATGTTTGACTTTACCAGTGCTTTTATGTCGTCTGAATTTCCCATATAGAAAGCAAAAAAGTTTTCCGCTTGCGTTCTTATTTCTTCGGAAATGGCTGAAGGTCTTTGAGTTATTGCTATCAATCCAAGTCCAAATTTTCTACCCTCTTTCGCTACTCTCACAAACGGATTAGTATTTGACTTTACAAATTCTTCTGACAAAACATTTTGTGCTTCTTCAACGCACAGAACAACATCAATTACTTTTTCCTTTTTATCTTCTGTGAAATACCGCTTGTTGTTCTCGAATAATTTCCTGACAATGATTGTTGAAATGATACTTGCTTCTGCATTGTCATTAAGGGATAAATCAACAATTACTGTTTTGCCTTCTTTAAGGAATTTGAAAATATCTTCAATCAAAGTTGATGAACTGTCGTGTAATCCCTTGGTATCATCAATTAAGAACGCTATTCTTTTCTTAATAGCAGCAATGGTCTTTTTTGCACTTACTTCATCTCCTGCTTTTTTCATTTCAGACCAAAAATCTGAAAAATCTGCGTGTAGCTTTTTGGGATTACTTATATAACTATCAATATTTCCTATAAAGTTTTCTACTTGATTGTCGTCTAAATACAGAAGAAACGATTTCATTACTTCTGAGAAACCCGTGCTGAAATTTATAATATCTCCAATTGAAAGTTGCTTTGTCATATTGATACGAACTTTCCCACCAAAGACAAATCGTTTATTCGTGGCGTATTTGTCAATTTTTTTGTCGGTGTAAACAACAAGCTTTTCTCTGATCTTATCTTCGTTGATATCTCCTAATCCATAAGTTTTAGTTCCTTGTAAAAAATATTCACCGTTCAAGTCAAAAATTAACTTGCCGTAATTTGTATCAGCAATCATATTGTAGATTAAAATTTTCATCAAGTTTGTTTTACCAAATCCTGATTGAGCAAAAATCATTGTCCTCTTCTCTCTGAGCTTTCTGATGTCAAAAAGAATATCATTTTTGTCAAGTTGAATATCACTACCGATACAGAGTTTGCCGATTGCTACTCCGCTTTCATTCGCTTTGTTTAGGATATTTTCAAACTCTCTTGGCGTTAAATGTCTGGCGTGATATGAAACAGTTGGAAGTTTTCTAACTGCTGTAATAAAATCTTTTCCATCTGATGAAAATGTTCCGAGTATTTTCACCTTGTAAGTATAGCTGAACATTTTTTGCTTATCCCTTTCGGATAATTCTCTTTCAGCTATTCTTGCATAATGCACAGCTATCAATGTTTTGTCTTGTGAGCGGAAAATTGGATCTTCATCATAAATCTCCGCTTCTACCCGCGCTAAAAATTTTCTACCGTCTTCATCTCGCGGCGTCAATACGATAAAGTCACCCGTTTGCGGACTTGCTTTGCTATCTTCGTAGGAAGAATAGATTAACAAAGCATCTTCTGTTGTTTTTTGTCCGTAAAGGACACCGAAATCGTGTCTTTCGTTTGCCATTTTTTTAAAACCTTTCGTGAATATCAAGAAATAAATTTTCTATGTCAACGTTATCCATTCTCTGTTCTTTGTAAAGTGCATACTTCACTCGTTTAATTATTTCGTCCTTGAAATCATTTTTCAAAGTAACGAAGTTGTGGGCTTCTACAAGTGGAAAAGGATAACCTAAAATGTAATGTTCTTGCGTTAATCGTGTCAGTTCAAAAAAGATGTGCTTAATGGTTTCAATGTCTCTTTTTTTATCATTGTTTTCAATTCCAGGAATCACATCAAATATGTTGAAGTCAGCTACAACCCAATCGTAATTTTGAAGTTTCTCAACATAGTCAAGTCGTGCTACAAAGAAAATTCCGAACCCTCTTCCTCCTGTCAAACTCTTTTTTGCAAACATGCTTGTCTTTGTTACCGATTGAATTTTTCCCGTTTGAACATCTTTTCTTTGCCCTGCTTCGGGATAAGCTGTAATTAAAATGTCATCGGAAACTTCAAGCCAACAACATAACTTTTGCCATCTTGGATTTTTTGTTTTGAACGGATACTTTGGTTTGTAATCGTCTTGCAAATAACTATCAATCTTTTTGAATGTGGATGAAAGTTCAAGCTTGATTGGCGAATTCTTTGTAATTGCAATTGCATACAATCCTTTTTGCTTAATATATTTTGCAAGCTTGACTAAATATTCTTGCTTTATATTGTTTGAACGCAAAGTTCCATCGCGCAAAATGAAATCACCTTTCTGAACGATTGGTAAATTTGAAATTTCATAAATCAAAGCCCACTCTAATGTTTCTTGGCAGAAACTCAAAAGTTTTGCAAGCGATGAACAAATAATGTCTTTGCCGAAACCAAAAACTTTTGTTTCATCTTCTCCAAAAAACTCCAACATCTTTTTCACTGGCTCTAAAGCCATCAACTCATCATAAATCGCATCTCTGTGTTCGTCATTTGTTATTAAAATGTTTTCGGGATAATAACCTTTTCCCAAAATAATAGGGTCAGTCAAATCGTTTAACCGTACTTGTTTTCCTTCACGATAGCAAATATAACCTGCTGTGTAAATGCCGATAGATAAACCATTGTAAAACTCTTGGCTGTTGTAGCTACCGTCAATGGCAAAAAAATTCGCTTTTGAATTGTCAATTTGATCAAAGGGTATTATCTCAAAGTAATGCGGTGTTTCTGTTTCTCCATCAATTGTGATAATAGGAATTATTGACGGTCTATTGTTCCGTTCATTGATGTGCCTTGCGACAATTTCAATTGCACTGTCTGGAATTTCTTTTCTATTCATCCTTGTTTTTAATTCTCGTCAAAATTAATGTTTTAAACTGTTATCAGGTGCGTTGACAAAATTGCAACTCTTTTGCGGGCTTGTCCAGTAAATGTGTTGCAATGCGGGTTTTCTAATTCTTTTTACTGTGGGTGGGGGCAAAACAAATATTTTTCTTTTCTGTCCAGGGTTGATGTCAAACTTTTGTGTCATAGTCAAGGTCTTTTTCCGTTTCTGTCCCCTGTAAAAGTTTCCACAATGTCATTTTTACGCTTGCAAATAACTTGGTTACAAGCGTGATAAGTTCGTTTATCCCCTCAAAATTGGGGTTATAGACGAACCTGTTGCGTCTATTCCGATTCTGGCTGAATTGCCAGAAACACCTTTCATTTATAAACATCTTTTCTATGACGTACTGCTACAATGTCTACTAGATTTTTATCATCATACACCGCATAAACTATCCGATAATCACCTACTCTGATTCTCCAAAGATGTTTATTTCCTACCAATTTTCGGCAACCTGATGGACGAGGATTTGTCGCTAACGCTTCAATTTTTTGGAAAATCCGATTAACCAACTTTTCGTCAAGCTCCTCAAGTTCCTTACGGGCTGAGCGAGCGAAAGTTATCGTATAATCAGGCATGTAGCTTTCCTTTTTTCCTTAAAATTGCTTTTACCGAATCAAGAG
>MHXP01000076.1 GCA_001824485.1 Planctomycetes bacterium GWA2_39_15
TGAAATAATACCGCTTTTAGCGCCAGCTTCAATTGCCATATTGCACATTGCAAAACGGTCATCCATAGGTAAAAGCGATATTGCGCTGCCAGCAAACTCCATCGCTTTGTAAAGGGCGCCGTCCACGCCGATTTTCCCAATTGTGTAGAGGATTAAATCCTTTCCCGATGTCCAATTTTTCACTTTGCCGTGAAAAACAAATTTAATCGTCTCGGGTACTTTCAGCCACACCTTTCCGGTAGCAAAACATGCGGCGAGGTCTGTGCTTCCAACACCCGTTGAAAATGCTCCTAATGCACCGTAGGTGCATGTATGAGAATCAGCGCCTATTACAAGGTCTCCTGGCGCCACAATCCCTTTTTCAGGAAGGAGGGCATGTTCGATTCCCATCCTGCCAATCTCAAAGTAATATTTTAAATGATGTTTTTCTGCAAAAACACGAAGGGATTTTGACTGCTGAGCAGACTTGATGTCTTTATTGGGAGTGAAATGATCTGGAACCAAAACAATCTTTTCTGGATCAAAAACTTTTTTAATCCCTGTCTTTTCAAACTCTTCAATTGCAATAGGGGCTGTGATGTCGTTTCCCAGGCAGATATCCACATTTGCGTAAACAAACTGTCCAGGATGTACTTCCTTGAGACCAGAGTGTGCAGCGATAATCTTCTCCGTTATTGTCATTCCCATAGTTTGTCTTTAGCATAGCAACTTGCTTCGTCTTTTCCTTCAAAACGCAAGCAACGGTGGATAATTGTTATTCGAAAAAATGAATTTAATTTTCTGAAAACCGTGTCCGATTCCACGCTTTCAAGAATAAAGGATCTTGTAAATATTTTTCATGGCACTTGGTGCACAAGTCAAATCTGAAGGTTTTGTATTCTCCGTCTTCTAACATTTCTGCAGGATCTACCATATCGTCCTGTATTTCGTTTTCATCTTCTATATCCTGGATTTCTTCTTCCATGTCGTCATCCATGGCGTCACATGCAACATAAACCTCGATTTTCACCACATACCGAATGCCTTCGTCTTCCAGCAAGGGTCTTCCACACATATCGCAGGTATAGTGCACCATTAACAATTCCTCCAAGTAAAATACCATTTTGTAAAAACACACTGTGCTTCGGTAATAATTCAAACCGCCAAGTCACTGCGGAGCTTATTGGAAATTTAAATAAACTCCAAAAGATCGCTGCCTTTGTACTGTGGCAAAAATAGGCAATCTATTGATACTTAGTTGTCAAGCCATCGCCCTAAGCCTCTTGACCCGTTCCTCAATTGGTGGATGCGTACTAAAAATTGTAGCGAACGTACGACCGCTTAATGGATTTACAATAAATAAATGAGCCGTAGTCTGTCCTGCATTCAAAGGCCTGGTCATTGCTGCTTGTTGCAATTTTCCAAGTGCACTAGCCAGCCCCAGCGGATTCCCTGTTATTTGCGCACCTCCTTTATCGGCAGCGTACTCCCTTGAACGAGAGATTGCCATCTGGATTAAAAGAGCTGCAATAGGGGCCAAAATGGCTAAAAACAAAATCGCAAAGCCTCCTCCTCTACTATTTTCTTCATCCCTTCCGCCATAACCACCAAATAGCGCCGCCCATCGAGCCATATTTGCAAGCATCATAATTGCACCAGCAACAGTTGCAACAATGGTTGAAATAAGTATATCCCTATTCTGTATATGGCTTAGTTCGTGTCCTAGAACACCCTTTAATTCTTCATGTGTAAGAGAGTTAAGTATCCCCTCTGTAACTGCAACAGCAGCGTGACGTGGGTTTCTGCCAGTTGCGAAGGCATTTACAGCCTGGGTTGGAACGATATACATCCTTGGCATGGGAAGTCCTGTATGCATCGTTAACTCTTTAACAATCATATAAAAGGCCGGGGACTCCTGCTCTGTGACTTCTCTGGCTCCATACATCCTCAGGACAATCTTATCGCTAAACCAGTAGCTAAAGAAATTCATACCCATAGCAATAGCAAAAGCATAAGTAGCGCCCTGACGTCCGCCAACCATACTTCCCACCCAAACAAGCAATAGCGTCAAAGCGATTAATAAAATAGTTGTCTTAAAATAATTCATAGCTATTTCTCCACATAAGATAATACAACAATTATATGTGATACAAAAATTTTTGAGGAAGACTCATATAAAAATTTATTATTTATAAATGATTTCGTATTCCCAAAAATTATTATAAGTACAGCTTATTTTTTGTCAAGGAATTTAATCTGTGAAACTGTAAGGGAAAATATGAAAAAAATTTGGGATTGCTTTTACAAGGACATTCGCTCGAATTTCCTGTAAATAGCCGTTCTAACTGCATCGTACTGCGGCGGAACTTCTACAGGCAGGTTGGCGAATCGCGGGGTTACTTCTTCCAGTTTATTTTCGTGATAGTTTATTTTAAATTCAGTAAATTTCAAACCGTGTGCAGTAGAGATAACAACAACTTTTTCATTTGGTTTTATCTCTTTCGTCTTTAATAATTTTATTAATACCGCCAGGGCAACTCCTGTGTGCGGACAACTAAACAAACCCGTTTTATCCGCCTGCGCAGAGGCATTAGCCAATTCATCCTCTGTTGCTTGTTCTACAATACCGTTGAAAATTTTTAAAACGTTGGTGGCCTTTTTGTAACTGACAGGATCGCCTATCTGAATGGCATTAGCAAGCGTCTTTTGCGCCTTCACAGGTTTAAACTCCTTGAAACCTTTCAAATAACTAAGATAAAGAGGATTGGCTTTTGCGGCTTGCGCGCATACGATACGGGGTAATTTATCTATCAAGCCTAATTCCTGCATCATGAGAAATCCCTTTCCTAGCGCAGCAGTATTGCCTAAATTCCCTCCGGGAACAATCACAACATCAGGCACCTCCCAATCAAATTGTTGGACCATTTCTATACTAACGGTTTTTTGTCCTTCAATTCGAAGGGAATTCATAGAGTTAGCCAAATATATATTATTTTTACTGCAAATTTCCCTTACAAGCTTCATACATCCATCAAAATCTGTATCCAGCGACAGCGTTAAAGCACCATTTGCGATGGGCTGTATAAGTTGCGCATGAGACACCTTATTCTTTGGTAAAAATACAATTGCAAGAATACCCGCAGCAGCACAATATGAAGCTAAAGCAGCGGAGGTATCCCCGGTTGATGCACAGGCAACAGCAGGAATATTCTTGCCTTCAGAAATCATTTGCTTGACCATAGAAACCAGCACAGTCATTCCAAGGTCTTTAAAAGAGCCTGTATGGGCATTTCCACACTGTTTGATCCAGAGGTCTTCCAGCCCCAGTTCCCTTCCAAGCCTTTCCGCCCAGAAAAGGTTGCTGCCGCCCTCATATAACGAAACAATGTTCTTATTGTCCACACCAGGACAAACCCACTCCTTCTTGCCCCAAACTGAACTTCCGTACGGCCATCTGGTACGTCTGTACCGTTCATCAAAGAGCTTCTTCCAATGTTCAGGCGAAAGCCTCCGAAGCTTATCCAAATCATGCTTGACCTCCAGCAGGTCGCCACACTTTTTACACTGGTAAACTATCTCGTTCAGTTCATATCTTTCATTGCAACCAGCGATACATTGAAACCACGCCCGATACGGCATTAACTATTTCTCCTCTTCAAATAACCTTAATATTTTTAGTAAGCGGTTAATCTTTGGCTGACAGCTGTCAGCGTCTCTGTAAAATGAGTATAAAATCCACAAACCTTTTGTGGTATCTGTTCCTTATTGCTGAAAGAAGCTTGCTTTATATTAATTTTTATTATAGTCAGATAGGACTTTAATTATCAAGTAAAATGTACATGACATGGACATGAAACCCATTTTTAATTTTGACAAGAATGTACTTATTTTGATAATATTCTCAACATATATGTATTTACAAAACTTATTATTAAGAATATCCGCATATTTTCCTAAACTGGACGGGCAGACTATCCGTCGTGAGCTAAAACACGCCTTTAGCACAGGAACGTCTAACAAAGATAAGATATTGAACGAAGAAGAACTGTCGCTTATCCTAAAACTCGTTGAAATAGTCCGGAAAAGAAAACTCACAGTTCCAACCTCAATGTTTCT
Organism: Planctomycetes bacterium GWA2_39_15; assembly: GCA_001824485.1. Classification (GTDB taxonomy): domain Bacteria; phylum Planctomycetota; class Brocadiia; order Brocadiales; family Brocadiaceae; genus 2-12-FULL-39-13. The sequence continues at coordinate 4,096 of MHXP01000076.1, forward strand.
TGAATCCATACAACCCCTGAATTATATAGGAAGCCAGATGATGGTATTCTTCAGGCCTTTTCTAACATTCTTTTTTACACCAGCAGAGTATGACCTATTCCAGTGTATACTTGAAAAGAGGGAAGGTATCAAAAGGATTATTGAGGAGTTAGAAAAGATAGATATTCACCGCAAAGACGCAAAGAGCGCAAAGGAAGATTCGAAGTGATAAAAGACGATTTGAACGTTATCATTGCCACAGACTGTGGCAGCACCACAACCAAGGCTATCCTGATCGAAAAGAAGGATGGTGTATATCGCCAAACTTTTCGCGGAGAATCTCCGACAACTGTAGAAGCGCCATTTGAGGATGTGACACGCGGCGTCTTAAATGCATTTGCAGAGATGGAAGAACTCTCAGGCAGAAAAATACTGGACGGAGAAAAGATTATTACACCGGCGCAGGGAAATGTCGGAGTAGATATCTACGTCTCAACAAGCAGCGCCGGAGGTGGACTGCAAATGATGGTGGCGGGCGCAGTAAAGACCATGACGGCTGAAAGCGCTCAACGTGCGGCACTCGGAGCAGGAGCAATAGTAATGGATGTTATTGCATCCAATGACCAACGCCTTCCACACGAAAAGATTGATCGCATCCGACACCTTAGACCCGATATGATCCTCCTTTCAGGCGGAACAGATGGTGGCACTGTTACCCATGTTGTAGAACTTGCCGAGTATATCTCTGCTGCCAATCCGAAACCGAGACTTGGCATGACCTTTCAACTCCCGGTCATTTATGCAGGAAATAAAGATGCTCGTGAAAAAATAAAAGAAATATTAAGCATAAAAACCTCCCTCAACATTACGGAAAATATACGCCCCACACTTGAACGAGAAAATCTATTTCCAGCACGACAGGAAATTCAGAAACTCTTTCTCGAACATGTCATGGCACAGGCCCCAGGTTACAAAAAACTCATGTCATGGACTGGAGCCCCAATTATGCCCACCCCAGGCGCAGTTGGCCTCATTATGCAGACAATAGCCAAAAAAAACAATATTAATGTAGTCGGCGTGGATATTGGCGGCGCTACCACAGATGTCTTCTCAGTATACGGCGAAATCTTTAATCGCACAGTCAGCGCCAACTTTGGAATGAGTTATAGTATTTCAAATGTGTTGGCTGAAGCAGGAATTGAAAACATTCTACGGTGGGTGCCTTTTGATATTAACGAATTAGACCTCCGAAACAGGATCAAGAACAAGATGATACGCCCAACAACAATACCTCAAACATTGGAAGAACTTAAGATAGAACAAGCCATATCACGCGAGGCCTTGCGGCTATCTTTCGAACAGCACAAATCCCTGGCTGTTGGACTTAAGGGAGTTCAGCGAGAACGTGACATCTCTGAGGCATTTAAACAAGAGGTTACTGGCGAAACGTTGGTGGATATGTTAAAATTGGACCTGCTGGTAGGCAGCGGAGGCGTGCTCTCACACGCACCCCGCAGATCTCAGGCAATGCTCATGATGATTGACGCCTTTCAGCCTGAAGGCATAACAAGAATAGCCGTTGACAGCATATTTATGATGCCACATCTCGGCGTCCTTTCAACAGTACATGAACAGGCTGCCACAGAGGTTTTCGAGAAAGATTGCCTGATACCTTTAGGAACATGTATTTCTCTCGTTAAAAATAATATTGGAAAACCTAAAGAAAAATGTATCTCGTATAAAATAACAATGCCAGATGGCAAGAAGGTAGAAGAATCACTTCCGTGTGGTGAGTTGCGTGTTTTCCCACTCGGGATTGATCAATCTGCGGAAATTGAAGTTTCACCCGTAAAGAACTTTGATGTCGGTGCAGGAAAGGGCAAACCCATAACAAATAAAGTTTTTGGGGGAGTTGTAGGAATAGTCATTGATACTCGTGGAAGACCCATTACTTTGGCAAAGGACAAAGCTTCGAGGACTGAACAACTCCAACAATGGGCAAAGGCTATTGATGCGTATCCAGAATGAAAAACATTATCATTACCACAGATATTCACGGAATTACACTGATTATTAAAACTATGCCAATTTCTAACTTCATTTTTTGCTTCTGTGATACTCCGTGTTTTTCTGTGGTAAATTTATAAAGGTGTTAATATAAACACATGACTCACGCTTATACACCAGGTTTACGAATAGCCGAAAAGACAAAGGTCACAAGCCAACGTAGCCTACCGTTATTGGGGGATGTTATCGTCAAGAAGGGCGATGTCCTGAAGGCAGAGTACGTTGTTGCCAGAACTCATTTACCCGGAAAGGTTCATGCTATCAACGCAGTAAATCGTTTAGGTATCCAGCCTAAGGATCTCAGGGAATACATGCTAAAGAAGGAAGGCGATGTTGTCCAGAAGGATGAAATAATCGCCGAAACCAAACCATGGGTTAAGATGTTAAAAACCGCTTTGCTCTCACCTATTACAGGCACGATTGAGACAATATCCACGGTAACGGGACAAATCCTTTTGCGAGAACCTCCAAAGCCAATTCAGGTATTTGCTTATATAGACGGCACTGTCATAGAGATTATGGAAAAAGAAGGTGTGGTTATGGAGACGACAGCCACCTTTATTCAGAGTATCTTTGGCGTGGGTGGTGAGACTGTGGGCGAACTTGTTATAGCTGTAAACAAGCCTGGCGATGTACTTACAGCAGAACGCATCCAACCAACATACAAAGACAAGATCATTGTGGGCGGTGCCTTCGTCCAGCACGATGTCATTAATAAAGCAAAGAAACTTGGTGTCAGGGGCATCATTACTGGCGGATTGGATGACGAAGACCTGAAGAAACTCCTCGGGTATGACCTGGGAGTAGCCATTACAGGCTCAGAAGACATCGGTATCACACTCATTATTACCGAGGGTTTCGGGAAAATACAAATGGCACAAAGGACCTTTGAACTTTTAAAATCACGCACAGGCGCCAAAACCTCAATCAATGGTGCCACACAAATTCGGGCGGGTGTGGTAAGACCTGAGATTATAATACCGCATGACACTTCGGGCAAGACGTCTGGAGAAGAAATTGATAAACCTATTGATAGAGGCATGGAGATTGGCGACTCTGTAAGGATCATCCGTGTGCCTCATTTTGGAAAGATTGGGCGGATCAAGTCTCTCCCATTTTCCCCTCAAAAAATAGAAACCGAGGCCACAGTACGCATCCTTGAGGTCGAATTTCCCGATGGGTCAACAGCCATCGTCCCACGAACAAATGTGGAGATGATCGAGACATAAAAAACAAGCTAAAATAAAAACAGCAAAATGAAAGAGCCTTAGTTAGCATAACAGTCTGGTGTCAGACGAAATCAGTGTATTTACATTCTCAGGAATGTAAACAAAATAGGAGGTTTGAATGAATATTTATGTGGGCAATTTGGCGCGTGAAGTAACCCAGGAGGACTTGGAAGAGGCTTTTAAAACCTTCGGGCAGGTTACGTCAGTAACAATTATTAAAGATAAATTTACTGGCGAACCGAGGGGATTCGGATTTATTGAAATGCCTGGAAAGGCTGAAGCCCAGGCGGCAATTGCTGGTATGAACGGCAAGGAGTTGAAGGGACAGCCGCTGAACGTCAATGAAGCTCAGCCGAAAACTGACCGAGGTGGAAGTGGTGGCCGTGGCGGTGGTGGGCGTGGCGGTGGTGGCGGAGGCGGATATGGTGGAGGCAGAGGAGAAGGGCGAGGAGGTAGTAGACGGCGCTTCTAGGCTATGGTTTTATACGAGGCAGAGTTTTAGGCGCTAAACAAATTTGAAAATGCAGGATTCACAGATAAAAACAATCTGTGAATCCTGTGCTTTTTGTAGACACTCCTAAAAACTTGTAATCGGGGAAACTAGACCGCTTGGGAAAAAGTTTTGTTGGGTTGAAGCATGTCCCGTACGTGATATGGGAAACTAACCCCAATATTTCCGTGAACGCTCCGAATGGTTGGTGTTGGGTTTCGCTCACGCTCTCATTGCGGGTTCAGGTTTGTAACCTGAACTCTTAATTTTAAACGTGAAAATTAGGTATGGTTGTTTTGCAAATATTGAGATTGAAATTAGGGTCAGTTAGTACTATAAAATGTTGGGGTTCAAGTTACAAACTTGAACCCGCAAAAGAGTTATACTGGTCATATTTTATATTAATTTATCATTTCTCTAAGTACCCTGAATCTTTCTAAGAGATTTTTATTTTCTTCGTTGGTAATGAAGGTCAGGTCTGAGTTCATAGTGTCAATATTCTCTCTGGTTCATTAGAAATCTTTTTAACCATTCCAATTCTCTCTAATTTATTTATGTGAAATAAACAATCTGGCTTCATTGTGTATGCATTGAATACCACTAATAGCAAACAATGTCAATACAGAAATTGTGCTATAATCAGCCTTCGTGGCAAAGATTAAACCAGAAAAAACGCATTCACCTATGAGAAGTTGATAGTAAGTACAGAAGTAATATTACTTTTACTTTCCTGTTGTAATTTCAAGGCAATAAATTATAATTGCAAACGTTTTACATGTTACTACTCTAAGTCACAAAGAGACACACCCCTAACCCCTCTTGATAGAGGGGAATTTATGACTTTGAGCCTTTGTGTTAACATGAAACTCATTATCCTTTGATTTTTATCAATTATTATATAAAACTGTGATATTAATAAAAAATGTTTTAGTCGTTAGCATTATCCTTACATTTTTTTCTCCAAAACTCTTTGCGCAATCACCTAACTTCCTTATCCCTCCCACAGAATTCAAGGCATTTGACACCCCAAACGATGCGGGAGAAACTATATCGCTCACATGGCCTGTCTCTCCCAATGATTCGCCTGACGTTTTCTACGTTGTTTACATTGACAGGGATAAAAACGGCACCTTTGAAAAGGAAGTTATCCGAATAAAGTCAAATACCAGCTACCGGACGAGCGCCCCTGAAATTTACGGTTACAAAAAAAAGAACAGCAATTATCACTACGTTCAGATATTTCCCAAAAAAGTTTATAACGGGGAAACGCTTCCCAAGAAGCAAACACTTTATTTCAAACTGGCAATGGTATCGGACGATACGAAAGTTTTCCTGGACACAATAGCTTCTGCCACAGCTCACGGCAACTTAATCCACACAAAAAAGATAAATAATTTTGTGATTATGATTATAGTCTCCGCCGTCATTCTCTACTTTATTGTGCATGCACGTCGAAATCCAAATATGTTTCTTCGGAAAATTGGCGGTTTAGATGCCGTGGACGAGGCGCTGGGACGCGCCACGGAGATGGGCAAACCAGTGCTTTTTGTTCATGGACTAACCAGTATGGGAAGTATATCAACCATCGCCGCAATCAGCATTCTCGGCAGAATTGCACGAAAGATTGCAGATTACGACGCAAATCTGAAGGTCGTCAATAACGATCCCATTGTAATGTCAGTAAGCCAGGAGGTTGTAAAGGAATCGTACCTGGAGGCAGGTCGTCCCGATGCGTATAATTCTGACAATGTCTTCCTAGTAGCCTCTGAACAATTTCCCTATGTAGCAGCAGTGGGTGGAATCATGACCCGTGAAAAACCGGCTGCTAATTTTTTTATAGGATATTTTTATGCTGAAGCGTTAATTCTGGCTGAAACAGGCGCAACCACAGGGGCAATCCAGATTGCCGGTACAGATGCCTATACTCAGCTACCCTTCTTCATTACAACCTGTGACTACACCCTGATTGGAGAGGAGCTTTACGCAGCCAGTGCATATTTATCACGAGAGCCCATGCTAATGGGCACACTCAGGGCGCAGGATGTAGGAAAGGGATTGTTGATTATCATATTAGTATTAGGCACTATACTGGCAAGTTTTGGATTAACATTCATTACGCACCTGTTTGAGGCATTTTAAAACTAGTATTTTTTGATTATTCAGTGTAATTCCGTGAAAATCCGTGGTGAACTATGAATTTCTTAAAACGTA
>MHXP01000077.1 GCA_001824485.1 Planctomycetes bacterium GWA2_39_15
GAGGAAGGTATGGGGAGATGAAAAACGGTTTGAAGAATATTTCAGTATAAACGGTTGGTACGCAACAGGCGATACGGCCCATAAGGACGAGGATGGTTACTTCTGGTTTGTGGGAAGAGCAGATGATGTAATCAATACATCAGGTCATAGGGTAGGTCCATTTGAGGTAGAAAGCGCACTGCTCGAACACAGGGCTGTAGCAGAATCGGGTGTGATTGGGAAACCCGATGCTGAAAGGGGAGAAATCATCAAGGCATTTGTGGTACTTCATGAAGGTTTTGCGCCCTCGAAGGAATTGGAAGAAGAGCTAAAGAAATTTATAAGGCATCGCCTTGCAGCGCATGCATACCCGCGGGAAATTGAATTTTGCACAAATTTACCCAAAACCCGTAGTGGTAAAATTATGCGCCGGCTGCTGAAGGCGAGAGACCTTGGGTTGCCTACTGGGGATATATCCACGCTTGAGGATTAGCTTAATTTAACCTTTAATCGAAAGGGCAAAGACGAATGTAAAAGAAGGCATTGAATTCACTGTCCATCAAATAGATGAACATTTTTAACAGATATAATCTTTAAATTATTTACATAAGGAGAAAGGCAAATCAATGGAACAGACAAAATTTAATAAATCATTTTTTGATAAAGTCGAGTCAATCAGGATTAAAGACCCCCTTGCCATAGCACTGGGCGCAATGGATAAAAGCGAGGCTTTTGTTTTTACTTACACTGACGCAGTTAAATTTGCCGGTCACTCGTGTCCTGCAGTATCAGGCGCATACAAATTAACCCAATTGGCTTTGAAAAGTTTATACGGCAGTGAAACTCCGATACGCGGACAAACCAGAGTAACCTTTAAAGGAGGGATAGACTACAAGGTAAATGGCCCAATATCGCAAGTTGTTACATTAATCACAGGAGCGTCTGGAGAGAGCGGTTTTAAGGGATTGGGTGGAGGACGATACAACAGACAAAATTTATTATCTTTTGATGAAACACAGGAAGCAGATGAGGATGCAGTATGTACCTTAATATTTGAGCGAATGGATAATAAAAAAAAGATAGAAATTTCTTACAGCAATTACATGCTTCCCGCTAATCCTAAAATGGGTGATTTGATGCCGCTGGCTGTAACAGGAAATGGAACAGATGCCGAGATAAAAGAATTCGGGGAACTATGGCATGAAAGAATTAAGACCGTGCTGATGAACCCACCAAAAGGAATGTTTGTGATTAAGGAATTAAAATGATTTCCCACATATTGCAATTGCAGGCAAAATTAGGTATAAACAATCCCCTCAATCTCCCTTTGTTATGGGGGAATATGGGGGAATGTCCATATCCCTCTTCGATCGTCAATCGTCAATTGAAATTCCTAAATGTTACATTGATATGGAAAATGCTCTGTATGATTTTATTTACCATTGGCTTTTTACTAACGACTTTTACTACCATACGAGCTGAAACGACAGTTGTTCATGCCAGTGTGGTTTGGGAAATGACAGATATTGTGGTGCAAGAAAACATGACCTTAAGTTGGAAAGTGGAAAAAGATGATTTATGGTCTTTTAATCCTCGGTTGTTACCGGATGGGCATACCGCCGATGGTATTCCTGTAAACGCCCTGAAAGATTATGTGCTTCCTGATCAGCCTATCGGTATGCTTATTGGCAGAATTGGGGATTGTGGCAGGATTTTTCCTATGGGGGCTTCCGGATCAATCCGTATCCTTCCCAGTGAAGACGGTGAATTTTTATATCTAACCATGAATGATGATGTCATTGGACTATACGGCAAAGGATTTAAAGATAACGAGGGGGAGCTTATTGTAAAAACTAATTAAACATGGGAAAAATAATTAAACCCTGAGACTAAACCCCACAAACGTTAAATCTGCCGCATGTATATCCTTCCAGTACGATAACATCTGGTAATAAATCCATTAGTTCTTTTGAAACAAATATATATCTTGACGAAGAAATTTTAAAATGTATAATATTACAATATTTATTAACAAATGATGATGATAATACGGTGAAAGGGGGTGTAGGATAGGGGGGAAATTAATTTAGAATAACTTTTATGTTATATATTAAGTATTAATCATGACTATAAGAAAGGAGAAGGGGATTATGTTTAAAAATATATTTGCAGGGCTCATTGGTGTAGCGATGATCGCAGGGATTGGCATTACAAAGGTACAAGCTTATGAGGTTAAACCTGCAAAATTATGGGTTACAGCAATTGCCATAGGTACACCTATCGAAGGGGCAGAAATAAAGGTTGGCGAGAACACATGCACAACTGGCAAGAATGGCACCTGTGTATTTGAATTAAAACCAGGCACGTATGAAGTTTCAGTTCATGAACATGGCGGCGCAAGTGCTCATACCGAAGTTACATTAGAAGAAAGAAACATCAGGTTTATATCTCTAGATCTGGGTGCAGCTGCACTTCATCCAAGTGGAAAGCACTAATTCTGTTATAAAACAATAGAATTTAAGCAATTTCGTTGTTTAAGGCAGTTGTTAAAGAAACAATTAACAACTGCCTTTTCTTTTATTAAAGCATGATCAAACTAAAAAAAATACTTTGCCCTATTGATTTCTCAGCTTGTTCTATACACGCACTTAGCTACGCAATAGACCTGTCAATAAAAAACAAGGCTTCATTATATTTGATATACGTTATGGAAACTCATGTAAATGATGCAAGAGATATACTCAAGCAAATTGACTTGTTATTGGATGACACACAGATTGACAATCTAAAGATACGACTTATCAGTTTAATACCAGATAATATACAAAAAAGTATCACCATTGAGACTATTGTTGTTAAAGGCATTCCATATGTTGAGATAGTAAAAACTTCCAAGGATAAACAGATAGATTTAATAGTAATGGGCACACATGGCAGAACTGGCTTGGAACATATACTAATTGGAAGTGTTGCTCAAAGGGTTATACAAAAAGCTCCTTGCCCGGTGTTTAGTATAAGACTGCCTAGACAAATATTTTCAATGCCATAAATATCCGAATTCCAAATTACACACCTTTTGATTATTGGCTGATTACCGCCAAAACACCTGCATTTAAAGCCCAACTTTCCTGTATAAAATTATCTATTACGAAATATCTACATTAACTTATATATTAATTGCTTAAATACTTGTGTAAATAAATTATTAGACCAGGTCTATAACATATTTTACGGCATGCCGATTGCGCAGTCTTTAAAGTGAATTCCTAGCAAGTAATTTTAAAAAGAAACTAAAATCTTACCCTACCCCAGGCATGTTACAGAATTGTTTTGCGAGAATGTAAATTGTTTACAAGAAAATATAATTCAAAAACAGCGTCAACACATTTGGCTAAATCAAAGACCCGCTCGGACATTGGTAATGTGTATACATATCGTACAAAGACGCGCAAAACAAAGGGAAAACTCGATTCCATTTTTAATGCAATAACAGACCCCATAATTGTATTTGATACGGAGTTTAACGTAATAAACATAAACAAGGCAGCGAAAGAATTTTTTATAGGACACCCTATCGGGAAAAAGTGTTTTTTTACAAAACACAAATTTGCACTTGCCTGTAAAAATTGCCCGACATGGCAAACACTTAAGTCTGGAAAAACAACAACCAGTGAAATTTTAAGTCCCAAAACCAGTGCCCTTCTCCTATTAAAAACATACCCGATTTATAATAGACTTAAAAATATAAAAGGGGCTGTATTGATCGGTAGAGAAAGCAATGATGTAACTATAAAACGAAAAAAATGAAAAGCTATTGATAAAGGTCACCATTTCAATGTAACATTTATCCTACCTCGAAAAAGCCAGAAAAGAATATTTTAGATTTACTATTCGGGACTTTTGATTTAAAATATTGAATAGTATATTATAAATCGCAATTGCAAATCGTAATCTATTATGTATCCCATAAAATGTATTTCGTATAAATATTGTTTCTTTTTACTTCTTTCCTTCATCTCAATCGGCTGCCTAAGCGGTACCAGACCTCATGTAAGACTTTCCCCAAAACTTGATAAACAACTTTATCAAATAACTCCCTTACCGCTTACTGTTGGTATTTATATTGAACCAATCTTGCGTAATTATGTTCAGGAAGTACCGCTGAAACAAGATGAGGCTGGTACGCCTTATTATGTTTTTCCAAACTTTATTTTTCCAATCGGCGAAACTCTTTCTTCAAAGATCGAGGAAATGTCACGAATCGTATTTAAAAAGCTGATATTAATAGATAATTTGCAGAATAAGGAATTTTTGAACAAAGAGGCATTGGATGGAGTTTTAGCCGTTAGTTTAAAGAATTCAGAAATAGAACTTCATATGGACGTGTCTGTATGGAGGGCCATTGGACGACATAACCTTTCAATCACGGCATCATTTTTAGATTCAAAACTGAATAAAATATGGGAATCGGAGTTTGCCGTGGAAGGGAAAGGTTTTGACTTTGCAAGCTCAAACGTTGAACTCGAATGGTGGATGACTACTGGTCCTAATTTTGCGCCTGCTATAGATGACGCTATTGAAAAACTTACATACAAACTTGCCCAAAAACTCGTCACTTCAAAAGAAATTCTGGATTGTGTACGCCGAGAAAAACAATGAGAATTTCTCTGCGTATCTACTGATTAACTACAATCTGTGCTTCTTTACGAAGACGCTCCAGTAATTTAAGTATCTCCGCATCCATTGCCTCTAAACGCACTTTTTTCTTAACATCAGCAAATTTAACATCAACACCCTCCTTTTTTTCAGTTACTTTTATCAGATGGTATCCATACTCTGTCTTAACAGGTTCACTTACCTCACCTACCCGTAAAGAAAAAGCTGCATCCAGAAATGGCTTCGCAAGTGTTCCCTTTCTTTGAATAAAACCTAAATCCCCACCCAATTGAGCCGATATGTGATTGGAATATTTTTTGGCAAGTTGATCAAAAGATGCTCCCACATCTATTTCTCTTTTGATATTTTTAATTTGTTCCAGTGCATGCGAAAGGTCTTCCTTTGTCTTCATTTCCCTTGTGTCTATAAGTATGTGACTAACCCTGATAGTCTCGCCGTTAAAAAGGCTCTTATTTTCCTCAAAAAATTCCTTTAATGTTTCATCATTGAGTTTATTATTAAAATATTTATCAAGGGCAATAGAATGTTTTATGCCTCTTTTGAATTCGCCAATATTAGAGCCTATAGAAGCAAGAACCTGCTCCAGTGATTGGTTGACATACACCTGATTGCCAGAGATGTTATTTCTTATCTGATCAACCTCCCTTTCAATCTCTTCCTGTGCAACAACTAAACCTTGTTTATCAATAAACTCCTCCAACAAAATATCAGTAATCAACTGGTCAATTATTTCTTGTTTAATATTATTAAGTGTTTGAGTATCTGCGCCCTTAATGCCCTCAAGCCGATCAGCAATTTCTTTCTGTGTTATCTTTTTGCCATTGACAGTTGCTATAACGTCATTTTGTTTCTTTGTTTCTGCAGAAAACGCAACCTGCTGAAGTATAACCAAAATTAAACATAATAAGGGTATGAATAATTTGTTCATTATACAATCCTGTCCAAATTTATATTCTTGTAATAAATATTTTAACTTCTGCAATAACTTCAAAGATAAAATATACAAAATCACTAAAAATTTGTCAAATACATACATAATTGAATGAAACAGAATATTATTTTGAGCTTATCACCTAATATGTTCTAAATTTATCTTTTTCAGTATCGCATCTAACATCTCTAGTATTTTGATTCTATGTGTGCCAGACCAATAGACCCGTTTGCATTGATGGCAGATGTAGAATTTATCCTGCGTTGAGTAAACATACGGCGGTATTCTGTCCTTTATTTTTTCCTTCTCAATAGAGACTAATAGACTATTACAAACCAGACATCGCGAAAAAATCCCTGATTTATAATCAATGTTGTAATGGGTGATAACCTGTTTGAGTTGTTCCTTATAAAAAGGGCTTTTGATAAGCAGGGAGTTCCGTGCCGATTCACGTTCGGTGAGCTTCCTATCCATGGTTAAGATAATTCGGCGTTCGTGAATTGCACGTGCAATAAGGTCGTTATCTGAAATAGAAGATTCGTATGACACATCATATCCAAGGATGCGCAGCCATCGCGC
>MHXP01000078.1 GCA_001824485.1 Planctomycetes bacterium GWA2_39_15
AACGCCCTCTCCGTACATAAGACCATTCTGATTGACCCTTTCTTTAAGAATTTTAAAGATCAGGTCTTGTTTTTTCAGCCCTGTGTACTCTTTAATGCCTTCTCTTTTTGCTGTATCCTGTAACTCTTTAATAGTCATCTTTTGCAATTCCGTGATGTGCATTTCTCCCCGTTTAATTTCTTCATATTTTTCATTTGTTTCTTGATCTGCAACTATTGGTTCTTTTTTATTACTCGTTACTGCCATGAGATAAATCCTCCTTGTTATTTACTTAAAATTAAATTTCTTTTATATAATTTTGCCAAAATTCTTTTACCTGTCTAAATGTATTTTCTATTGTAATATTATTATCAATGATGTAGTCAGCATTATTTTTCTTATCCTCCATAATCATTTGAAAACGTTCTCTCTTTTCTAATTCTCCTTCTGCCCAATGCCTGCTGATGTGGCATCTCTTTAATCTATGATCTTTCGCAGTATTTACAAAAATTACAAAATCACATATCATTGAAAGATCAGATTCTTCTAACAGCGCCGCATCAATCACAATAGCCTTCTTCCGTCCATGTTTTTCTACCTCGGCTATTTTTGATTTTATCTGTTCAATAACAACAGGGTGCAAGATATTACAAAGGTCGTCCAGACATTTCTTGTCTTGAAACACAATCTTTGCAAGTTGTGCTCTATCAATTTTGCCAAAGCTATCCTGGATAGCTATTCCAAACCTTTCTATAATTTTGTCTTTAAACTTTTTTGCATGGATTAGCTTGTGACACATCTCATCTGCGTCAATGTATTCCGCTCCTAATGAAGCAAGCATGCGGGCGACAGTGCTCTTCCCACTAGATATGCCGCCTGTTATGCCTATGACCATAGGTTGGGGGTTCACTCTGTTTGCATCCAGTTTTTTCCGGTTTTTATATTTACTTTAACTGGAATATTCAAAATAACAGCATGACTCATTTCCTCTTGAACCATGGAACGTGTTGATTCTAATTTGTTTTCCTTTACCTCAAAGAGTAGCTCGTCATGTATTTGAAGTAACATCTCTGCCTCATGTTCATTCTTTTTCAACTGTACATGGATTTTATTCATTGCGACTTTTATTAAATCAGCCGCAGAGCCTTGAATTATTGTGTTAACAGCGATACGTTCAGCGAGATTCCTTCGTTTTTTATCTTCAGAACGGATATCGGGAATAAGCCGTTTTCTGTTAAAAAGCGTTTGTACATATCCACAGATTTTTGCTTCTTCTATAACCGTGTCTCTATATTTTTTTACTCCGTGATATAAACCAAAATAGGCATTGATAAACTCCCGAGACTCTTCAAGGGTTAGTCCTGTATCCCTGGAAAGTCCAAATTCACTAAGTCCATAAACAATTCCAAAATTAATCGCCTTCGCATTTCGTCTCATTTCGTAAGTTACACGCTCTAATGGAACATTGTAAATAGAAGATGCGACAGCTGAATGAATATCTTTGTCTTGTTGAAATGCTGTTACCAAAGCCTTGTCTTCAGAAAAATGAGCTAGTATGCGTAATTCTATTTGTGAATAATCAGCCGATAAAAACATAGTAGACTCATCGTGAGGAATAAAAGCACGCCTAATCTGTCTTCCAATATCCGTACGGATTGGGATATTTTGAAGATTTGGTTCACTACTACTGAGTCGTCCAGTGGTTGTTACGGTTTGATTAAATGTTGTATGTAATCGTCCTGTATTAGTGTTTACCATATTCGGCAGGGCATCAACGTACGTGTTTTTTAATTTTATAAGTTGTCTGTATTCAAGCACCAATTTGGGTAATTGATGCTGCCATGCAAGGGATGCAAGAACATTTGCGTCTGTTGATAATCCTGTCTTGGTGCGCCTTAACCGTGGCAATTCAAGTTTTTCAAAGAGGATTTCGCTTAGTTGTTTTGGTGAACTAATATTAAAATCGTATCCAGCTGAGGTGTAGATGTCTTTTTCGAGTTTTTGTAATTTTACGGATAGACTGTTGGACATCTCTTTCAAAACATCGGTATCGAGACGCACGCCATTCCATTCCATCTCAGCTAAAACATAAACTAAAGGGATTTCAATATTTTGGAAAAGATGCCATAATCCTTCCTCTTTGAGGCGAGATTCCATTATTTCTGCCAAACGGAATGTGATATCGGCATCTTGGCAAGCATATTCACAAACCTTAGAAATATCAACGTGGTCCATTGTAATCTGCTCTTTTCCAGAACCAATTAATTCTGAAGTATTTATTGTTTTATAAGACAAATACTCAAAGGCGATGTCGTCCAGGTTATGATTCCTTTTCGCTGGATTTAGTAGATATGAAGCAATCATGGTATCAAATACAATTCCTTGTAATAGGATGTTATTATTTCTGAGTACCAGGAGGTCGTATTTAATATTTTGTCCAATTTTCTTGATGTTTTCGTCTTCTAAAACTGTTCGAATTTCCGGGAGCACTACGTTTGCATCTAAATGTTCTGCTCCATCAGGTGTCATTAAAGGTATGTAATATGCTTCTCTTGCCTGCCAGGAAAATGAAATACCGACTATTTGTGCATTTAGGGGTTTGGTACCAGTTGTTTCTAAATCAACAGCAAATACCTTTTGTTTTTTTAATTGGTCAAAGAATTCATTAAACTTATCAATTGTATTTACAAGCCGATAATCTGTTTCCTCCGTTTTTGTCGTTGCAATCATGTCCGTGAGAAGCGTGTTAAATCCGAGCTCTCTGAACGTGTTTTTAAGTTTTGTGTTATCGAAACTATTTATCCTGCATGCATTCATATCTATCTTAAGAGGAATGTCGTTGTAAAGTCTTAAGAGATTTTGAGAAAATCTGGACTGGTCAGCAAATAACCGTAAATTTTCTTGTTTTTTCTTCCCGGAAATTTGATCAATATTTGCAAGCACAGATTCCAGAGATCCCCATTTGTGGATAAGTTCCAAGGCTGTTTTGCCGCCAATGCCTGGCACACCAGGTATATTGTCAGAAGTATCTCCCATAAGGGCAAGAACGTCTACTACCTGTTCAGGTCGTATACCTTTTTCTTTATACAGGGCATCTTGGTCTATCATTGCGCCTTTCTTTGCATTGAATATTTTAACGTTTGGGCTTAATAATTGTTCCATATCTTTATCAGAGGTTACTATAACAATTTCAACTTGTTTGTCTGATAGTATATTTACCAGAGAACCGATTACATCATCTGCCTCGTATCCTTTAGCTGCATATATGGGAATATTATACGCCCTGACGACCTTGTAAATCAGTGGAATTTGCACCTGTAATTCATCTGGTGTTGGTTTGCGGTTTGCTTTATAATTACTATATTTATTATGTCTGTGTGTTGCCCATTTTGTATCAAAAACTAAAACTAAGTACTCAGGGCGATGTTCCCTGAGCAATTTTTGTAGCATCCTCGTGAATCCATACACCGCATTTGCAGGTTTTCCATCAGGAGTTGTTAGTCTTGCCGTAATAGCATAAAAAGCCTGGTAGCAATGTGAATGTCCGTCTATGATAAAGAAACGTTCTGGCATTATGATTTAGTGATGTTTTATAATGTTTATGTGCAATGCCTTTCGTGTTATCAAATGATTTTACTAAGGAAATTTGTGTATAAGATTATCATCGAGTTAAACAAAAAAGACAGGCAATTACTTGGTAAGGCAAATATGAGGAGATATTCGATAATAATTTGTTTATGATTTATTTCTTATTTGTAGAAAAATATGTAACTATAAAATAGCGGTATTAAGATTGTTAATTAGTGATTTTGGAAAATACCAGAACAAAACACACATGGAAAGGTTAGCTTGCAACTTTGCTAGCTTTAGGCTGGATACCTAAAATTACTAAATGTGCCCAAATGATAACATCATCAAAAATTATTGTCAAGCTAAAATTAGATAAATTATGTCAAATATTTATTTATCTAAATTTGTCTGAAAAATTTAACTTTGTATGTTTGAGTTATTATAACTTTTATGGAAAATAGCAAGAATATTCCTTGAAAATATACGATAGAGGTGTTATTCTTTTTATGTCAAATTGCTTACATATATTAAAAGTAATTTTAAATAATTTCTAAGATATTTGCCTGGAAAATACAAAAACGAGTGACGGTGTAGCTCAGGTGGTAGAGCAGCGGACTCATAAGCCGCCTGTCGGGGGTTCAATTCCCTCCACCGTCACCAAATTTACTTATCATACTCCCAATATAATCTCACAATCTCTCGTTAATGAAAGAATTTTCTTCCCTATACTAAAATTTCATGGTATCTTTTCGATTTAGGTTATACGGGGTTTGATTTGTACTATTTGGATTTATACGTTTTAAACCCTGCCCAATAGCCACTTAATCCCCAAACCACTATCATATAGGATTAAGCCTTTTACAAGCAGACAGCACCAAGCGTATAAAACTCGAGATGAGAATACAGGAAACAAATAACTGGCAAAATATTTTAAGAAAAAAGGCATATTGTTGTGTCCGTACCAGCAAAACCATTGTTTTTAATTTTCAGCACGACAACCACCTTTGGTGTCTTTCAAATGGATAAGTTCAGCCTCAGGGTCAAAAACAATTTTGTATCCCTCCTTGATAATACGCATACATAGGTCTGTTTCTTCTAAATGAGCGCTGCCGCCAAAACGCTCATCAAATCCTCCTGCTTTAGAGATTGCCTCTTTTCTAAATGACATGTTACAGCCTTGTACATGGTCAATATACAACCTAATTGTTGCATCAAAGTTGTCAATGAGGTATGCATCCCGTTGCCGAACTTTTCCTACAACTCTGTTATGGTTCTATATTTTTTCATTCTCTGCGTATTTTGCACTTGGAAAAGGGTAAGACTGTTTTCCATTCTGAATAATACGTCCACCTACACCACCTACTTCTTTGTCTTTATAGTTTCTAATATGATTTTTTATAAAATTATCAGTGGGTATGACATCATCGTCACAAAATATGATGATTTCATCAATTGCTTGATTTAGTCCGTAATTCCTGGCATGTGGTAGACTATTTATAAAGATTTTATAATAGTGAACCAGATTGCTGTGACTCTTAATGATTTCCATAAGGCACTGTAAACATCTTCACTTTGATCTACTACTATGATTTCTACATCTGGAGGCAGATGTTCAATAAGGCTTTTGAGTGTATCGCAAAGCAGTTTTCTTCGATTATACGTGGGAATTATTACGGATGCCTTTATCATGTGCGGCCTGTTAGTTAAAAGGATTTTATGTCTAATAACGAATCAGATAACAGATAATCTTCAGATCTTCAGATAAGATTAATTTGATTTCATCTATAAACCACCAATCGTCCAAATTATACTTACCGTTATCCGATGGGCTGAAAGTTAGAGAAATAGGGATATCTTTAAAGGCCTTCTAAATACTATGGATACACGTCTCATGTGATAGAGATTACTTACGATAGAGACTGAATAAATACCTATCTTAAAACATATCTTCTTTTACGTATATTGCATCTTCATAAGTATTTCTCGGTCGTTCTTTAAAAAAAGTACTTCCTCGGGGATTCCGTAAAAGTTTATCAACATATCGGCAAATTTTGGTTCTGTAAGTTTGACACCCTTGAAACGTAAATTAGTATCTCCAATGTAATTTCATATCCTGTAAGAATGATAAGCGGTGCAATGCCTTTTTCATACAGAGATACTGCGTGGATAATCTGTTTAATAGCAAATTCCACACCCAGAACCACAACAGCATCGTTTTTTATAATGTCATTAACAACTAGGAATCTGGCTACAGATTTTAGCAGAGCAAAATATATAAATATAACCGAGAAGAATACTAAAAAGATTACCAGAAAGACAAAATGTCTAGTTGGTAATATCATTTTTATTGAAGTAATATGAAAACTAGGATTAAGATAATTTTTTAGCATTATATAAGAGTTTTGTTGAAAATTTCTATTGATTTGTGTATATAAATAGTATCTCGAAACAGGATTGCTCTGTCACCAAGATAATACCCCTTATTTATAGGCAAACTAGTATGGAACCGATTAAACAATTAAAGATCGATTTTGAAAGAGAAAGCGTTTCCAACATTCAAATATACTTGATGAATCTTCTAAATACCCAAGACGTTGTGTATGATATAGATGGAGAGGTAGTTAATGAAATCAATGCCTCACCATATTGTAAAACTTTACGTTTTATCAGCGAGTGTCATGACTACTGTAGTACCTATAGCTGGGAACTGTCAAAAAGCGCTATCCATTTCAAAAAACCTTTTGAAGACACGTGCCCGGGTGGGCTAACACTCCTTTCGATGCCAATATGTCTTGACGAAAACACTGTGATTGGTGCACATTGCATAACAATTTCCAATCCACTCCGTTCTAAATTTAGTATTTACGATATAGCTAATCAGTTTAGAATTGATGCCCATATTCTATGGGATGCAGTAAAAAAGACACCTCTTATACCAAAACCAATTTTGAAGATTGCCAGAGAACAGGCAATTTTGGCAACCGAATTAATGTCAAAGGTTCAAGCATGCATCCATACCATCAAACAAAGCGAATCAGCAATGGCAAAGAAATATCATAGCATTGAGGAAATTATCAAAACTCAAAAAAATGAGTAAGTAGTAGATTTTGCTAAATTTATAGCTTGAAATTTGCATTATAAATGTTAAACTTTTAAAGGTTTTGTTCTGAAGTTTAAATATTAACGTAAATTGTTAAATTAGGTTTTCGGCGTTTTTTCTTGCTTTCAAGTCGCCTAGTCATCAAGTTATAAAGAAAAAAAACTTTGTGTCAGGGTGTTTTTTGACGAATTTTAATTTCGTAAAATATAAATTTATTGATTATTGACCTGCCTTAATATTGGGAGGATGTGCATTATGAGAAGTATTGCATTACTGAACCAGAAGGGAGGAGTAGGTAAGACCACTACCGCTGCAAACCTTAGCGCTTGTCTTGTGATGCTTGGTAAGAAGGTGCTAGCTGTGGATATGGATCCGCAAGCCAATTTGAGTGTGCATCTTGGTATAGATATTTATAAACTAAAATATTCAATATACAATCTTATTACTGGAGAGTGCAAACCAGATGATGTAATTATACATACAGGTATTATGGGTCTTGACATTATTCCCTCCAATATTGATCTGTCAGGTGCGGAAATTGAGCTGGTAGGAGTGGTTGGGCGTGAGACAGTGTTAAAGGAATATATGGGAGATGTGTTAGATAAATATGATTACGTTCTTTTTGATTGCCCACCCTCACTTGGTTTGTTGACAATTAACGTATTAACGTTAGTACATGAATTATTTATTCCTGTACAGACTGAGTTTTTTGCATTAAGAGGAGTAAGTAAGTTGTTAGATACTTACGATGTTGTTCGTAAGAGATT
>MHXP01000079.1 GCA_001824485.1 Planctomycetes bacterium GWA2_39_15
ATTAGACACGCAGACCAATAACATGGTAAAAATAAACATATGGAAGAGGAAGTAATACCACCTCAGCTTCTTTTCTCTAAACACACCTTCGTGAAGTTCTGCCTCCATATAGCCTGCTGAATACAAAGCTGCAGCAAAACCCACCAGAGTAACAATCTGTGTGGAAAGAATACTTAAAGCGTCTAAATAAAAGAAGCTATTTAATCCTGAAAGCGTATGATAAGTATAAACATTGTAGTTAAGAAATATGTTATATACAAAAGCTATAAAACTGCCAGCAATACTCACATATTTTGATATGCTGTGTTTCTTGATAAAAACGCAAGCCGTAGCGGTAATAACAGGTATTATTAAAAGCGTTAATATCTCCATCTATTCCTTGAGCTCCCTTAATGAATCCGTATCAATGGAATCGAAAGTTTCCTTTATTCTATAAACGTAAATCCCCATAATAATCACGCTCACAAGTATGTCAAAAAATACCCCTAACTCGACAATAAGCGGCATACCGTAAGACGTAGATAAGGCAGCGAAAAAAAGACCGTCTTCCATGGCAAGAAGCCCCAATATCTGTGTAATGGCTTTCTTCCTTATAATCATCACAAAAAACCCAAGCAACGTAATTGCAAGTGAAACAGGAAGGCAATGCCCCATAAAGGCATTTTCAAATTTAATAATAGATTGCATCGAATAATATGCAATAAGAATAAGACCGCAAGAGATCAAGAGCGACAACGTATAATTGATAACAGATTCTACCTCTGTTTTCACCTTGGTTTTATTGACGATATAAAAGAGAAACCCTGGAATAACAATCACCTTGAGCGCCAGAGAAATGCCTGTGGCAATAAAAATATGATGGATACCAGAGAAATAGGCAATGAGCCCACTAACCCACGTTAATAGAAAAGAACGAATGGCATATGCCCAAATACTTGTCCTTAAACGACTCGTACCGACAAGCACAATAGTCATCATGAGCATCAAAACTGCTAAAATATCAATAGTCCTGGAACTTACTATAACTTGTTCTGTCATATTAAAATTAACCAACTACATAAAGTGAAATAATTGCCAAAACAGAAAGAATAAATGCTGTACCTAATAAATTTGGTATGCGGAATAGACGTAATTTTGCAAACGAAGACTCCAAAATTACAATTAAAAAGGCAAAGAAACCAATTTTAACGACATATAGCGCAAAAGAAATGATTAGACCAGAGAAGGTAAGCCCAGATGCAGCACCCCATGGTAAAAACGTATTTACAAGTATAGTTAACAATATAAGCAATTTCATACTGGAAGCCCATTCTATCAACGCTAAGTAACGTCCAGAAAATTCAAGTACCATTCCTTCGTGAATCATCGTCAACTCAAGATGGGTGTGTGGATTGTCAATTGGAATTCTGCCTGTCTCTGCAATAATAACAATACAAAGTGCAGCAAAGGCCAAAAATAGCGATGGATTCAGTAAAAGGGTGCTTGAATCAAGAAATGCACTGGTTATATTACCAAGGTTGGTAGACCCGGCTGCTAGAGAAACCGTGAAAACTGAAAGCATCATAGCAGGCTCTGCCATGGAAGATATCATCATTTCCCTGCTCCCGCCCATGCCCCCAAAGGCGCTTGCTGTATCAAGAGAAGATAAAGCAAGGAAAAATCTTCCAAGTGCAAATAAATATATAATAAGTATAACGTCACCTGTGAAATTCAGCGGTACACATGATGAAAGAACTGGCACTAGTAACGCTATTATTAAGATTGAAACAAATGCCACATAAGGAGTCGCCCTGAAAATCCACGATGCAGTTTCTGAAACAACTGCATCTTTTCGTAATAGCTTGATAAGATTGTAATACGGCTGAAATATGCTAGGACCCCTTCTGCACTGGAATCGTGCCTCAATTTTATTAATAAACCCTTTAACTAAGGGCGCCAACCCTACAATAACTATTAGTTGTAATATAGGAAGTACAATATTTGAAGTTAAGCTCATACTCTATTATCTAAAAAACATTATTAAAATTAATAAAGTTATAAATATGTAGGCAAGATACAGATGGATATTCCCAGCATGTATCAATCTTGCCTTATCAGAAATTTTTAGAACGAAATTGGAAACTGGATTATATAAATACCTTTCAAATATGGGTGTTATTTCACCAACATAAGCAATAGATTTTACAAAGAAATTAGGCACAGAATAAGTAGTACTAACTTCTAAGCGAGGTCTGTATAAGTTGCTAAATACAACTTTAAAAGGTTTTGTAAATGCTGTTGCCGTATACTCCAATCTCGACTCGGGAGCTATACCACAAGTCCACGTTTCATAGAATTTTCTTATAAACTTTGGTCTTATTAAAGTCAACGCCCCAAAGGTTATTCCTAAGAGAATCAAGCCAAAAACAGTTGCGCTTTTCGGCGAAAGTTCCGTAAAATTGGTACGGACAATCTTCATTTGCAACCAATCATAAGAAGTAAGTGCTTTTACAATATTTGTGCCAAGAATTTGTGTATTTACATGATTGATAGTCATCATAATTTTTGCAGGGAAAAGGCCCATAAACACACACAAAGCAGCTAAAATCCCCATACTAACAAGCATGACAACTGGAACTTCTTTCGCCTTTTCTGCATGCTTAGAACGCGGCATTGCAAGGAATGAAATCCCAAATGCCTTAACAAAACAGGTAGCAACCAATGCCCCTGTCAAAGCAACAACAGCACCGCAAATGATAGTTATTATTTTTATGATAACAGAGGGAATGTTAAAACCATTTAACAATGACTGGAATATAAACCACTCGCTTATAAATCCATTCAAAGGCGGTATGGCGGAAATGGATAATGCACCAATAAGAAATAGCGGGGCTGTGACCTGCATCCGTTTTATTAACCCGCCCAACTCCTCAATATTTTTGGTATGGGTTGAATAATAGATATTTCCTGCACAGCCAAAAAGCAAGCACTTAAATACCGCGTGATTAAACAAATGATAGAGCCCGGCAATCATGGCAAGAGAAGATAGTGCCATTTGATTGTAGGATTTAAAAATCATGGATAATCCTATACCTATGAGAATGATACCTATATTCTCAACACTACTATAAGCAAGCAAAGTTTTGATATCTCGTTCCATGAGGGCGTATAGTATTCCCAAAATAGCAGAAGTCGCACCTATAATCAGAATAATCACACCCCACCATGGCGGACATGGCGTAAGGAATTCAAAATAGAACCGTATAAAACCATAGATAGCGGTCTTGATCATTACCCCTGACATGATCATTGAAATATTGCTTGGCGCCGCAGGATGAGCCATGGGCAGCCAGAGATGCAGTGGGAAAATACCCGCCTTTATTCCAAAACCGAAAATTATCAAAAAGAACACAATATTTTTATAAACCGCAGGTATCTGTGCAGCAGCATCCCTGAAACTATCAAAACTAAATGACCCTCCGTAGGCAAGCAAAATAAAGAAGGCAATGGCAAGCAACCCGGAACCAATGTGAGCCATCACTATGTAAACAAGTCCGGCTTTTCTAGTGGTGGGATTCTCATGTTCAAAGATAACCAGGAAAAAGGACACCAACGTCATAAGTTCCCATACAATCATGAATACAAATGCGTTATTTGCTGACACGACTAAAAGCATAGCCATGAGGAAAAGATTGTAGGTAAATCCTAAAAAGCGAACGTCGCGTTTATTTACATACAATCTGGTGTATCCGATGGAATAAATAGAGGCTACAAAGCTGATAACAGATATGGCGAGTATAAAATACGAGGATAGAGAATCTAATAAAAAGTTGTATTTGATGATAGTAGGAAGAAATAGCTGGAAATCGAGCCGTATTGTAGAACCACTAAACAATACCGTAACGGCTGTTGCAATGCCGAAGCATGAGGCAATAGCTGCAAAAACAAAAGATATGTAATTTCCGACCATTTGCCACTTGAACAAGCATAAGGCAAATAGAGCACCCACAAGATACAAAATTATAGATATGATAAACAGATGCTCAACCATAACTTCTCGTATTTAAAAAAATGTGTCGAATACGTCGGGAATATCATTTTTTATGCAACGCCCTGGAAATTGAAAATTCTCTAATACGGCTTATTTTAAAAAAATAAGTGTATTTAAAGGGTAAGTATGGTACATAAATAATTTCGAAATGCAAGTATGATTTAAAAAAATGACTATGTATAATCCGATACTATTTTAAAGGAGGTTCTTATTCATAACAAAAGCATCTGAGCCGTCGTTATAGAAGTTTGGCAAAATACTGGATGTTATGAAATATCCGTGTCGTTGGTAAAATTGTTGTGCGATGACATTGAGTGCACTGACTTCTAAGACAACCTTCCTGATGCTGTTTAAGTAAAATTCTTCTTCCAGTAGCTTTAGAAGGTGTGTAGCAATGCCTTTTTTACAATACTCTTTAAGAACACACAGAGAAAATATCCTGCCTACTTGTATTCTATTCTCCTTTTTTGTGATACCAATAATATCTGCAACAGTTTTCCCTGAAGGCGTTATAGCCTTAATGACAATGGATTTTGGATTAATTAATAAATTTTTTATAAGACGTCTATTAAATGCCTCCGTCGGAAAACAATCCTTTTCCAGTTGTTCAATAGCCAAAAGGTCCAAAAGGTTTGCCTTGCAATAATTCACCAAAGGATTATTTTTTATAAATAATAAATTTCTTTGCAAGGAGATACGGATGATAAGACATCTTTGCCCTTCTAAGACCTTCAATGCCCCAATCCTCACCTGCGTTAATGTATGCTACATCAGAAAAATCAGAAGCACAAAATTGCTGGTAGATAAATTGTGGCATGCCGTGAAATTTGTTGTTGGTTTTTTCTATCAAGACAGAAGCGTTATTAAGTGTAATGCGTTCGCCCAAAGTAATGCCCTCAATTCGGTCATTGATGGTAATGATTGCACCCTCTAAGCCCAATTCTTCTGAGAAAATGATTGCACATTTAGCCGCTTCTGCTTCGTGGATAAGGCTGTA
The DNA here is from genome assembly GCA_001824485.1 of Planctomycetes bacterium GWA2_39_15. Lineage (GTDB taxonomy): Bacteria > Planctomycetota > Brocadiia > Brocadiales > Brocadiaceae > 2-12-FULL-39-13. The sequence continues at coordinate 5,028 of MHXP01000079.1, forward strand.
CTCATAATGCGTTTCATTGTGGTTTGAAAGATTTGACTCTTGAACTTTTTCCTTTTTCCACTGGTCAATCATAAGGAGGGCGTCTGCTATATGCTCGGAAGAAAATTTCTTGAAAGAAGAGTCGTAATGCTTTTTAAAATAATTTATTTCATTTCTCTTCTTTTCATATTTTCTACCGGCAAGTTTTATCAGGTCGGATGTTTGGTAAATGTAATCGGGATAGCCTTCAACAATACGATACAAACTAGTGTCAAAAAGATTCAGGAAGTTTTCGTAAACGTAGTTAACATAAGATTCAAAGCCGCTGCAATCATTTATTTCCTGCATAATGGAAAAACATTCATTCAAGGTGTTTTGAATATTGGTTTTTCCGAGGGGCGGGAGCATCATACATATACCCCTGGAAGTTACTCCAAAGAGGCAAAAATTACCATTAAGTATTTTCCATAATAATTCTATCGAACCTTTCCAGATATAATTGTTTGCAAACGAATAGTCGCATAAATTTACGCCTTCTTCCATTACATATTTGTCAAAGAGTCTTTTATCTTCAATTTTTAACCGACTTACACCATACTGCTTACACTTTTCTTCTATACTAATACTACGTTCTGCTGTTTTCGAGAGACTAGTTTCAATCAGTTGTAAAATGGTTTCTCTCCTGATGTGGTATTACGCCGGACTCGGCCACACGACGGAGGTTCGAGGTCTAGCGTAAACCATTGTAAAATTATGGCAGACATCCCCAGCGGATGCCTGAACCTGTAGTTATTAATTTGCATAGAATGGATCTTTGTTTTTAAGTAATTGAATTTTTTTATTAAGCTTTTCATAAAAAGGTTGCCTTGTATTAGTAATCAAATTTTGCGAAATTATACAATATGTAGATAGATTTTCAAGTATTAATTACAATATATTGACAATTTTTTATGCAATAGTTTAAGAGTTGTCCAAAAACAAAATTTCTGGAAAATCCTGAAATCGATCCACATTTTCTAAATTATTATAACACTTGACAAATTGTGTCCGTCTGCTAAAATACTTTGTCTTTTTTGTCATTTATTTTATTGATATATTGTACTTTGAACAGACATAACACATCTATTTAGCATTACTTAAGTATAGGCAAAGGATACAAATCATGGCAATCAGAATTGGTATAAATGGCTTTGGAAGAATTGGAAGGAATGTTTTTCGTGTGATTGCAAAACGTATGGGTATCAACGTTATAGCAATAAATGACCTTGCCGACTCAAAATCATTGGCAATGTTATTAAAATACGATTCAGTACATGGCAGGTTTGATGGAAGTATAGAGGCAAAAGAAAGGTCATTAGTGGTAAATGGCAAAGATGTCCAGTTGTTAATGGAAAAAGACCCTTCGAAATTACCCTGGAAATCGCTTGGAGTAGATATTGTAATTGAATCAACCGGAATATTCACCTCCAGAGCTGACTGTGCTAAGCATCTTGATGGTGGCGCTAAAAAAGTCATACTTTCTGCACCCGCCAAAGATAAAATTGACGCCACAATTGTCGTAGGCGTTAACAATAATGACCTTAAACCCGAACATCAAATCGTGTCAAATGCATCATGTACAACAAATTGTCTGGCCCCTTTAGCAAAGGTCTTAAACGATAATTTCGGAATTGAAAATGGACTTATGACAACAATTCACGCATATACAAACGACCAGCGTATTAGCGACCTTATCCATAAAGACCTAAGGAGGGCAAGGGCGGCTGCGATGAATATAATCCCAACTACGACAGGTGCAGCCAAAGCCATTGGCGAAGTAATTCCATCACTGAAAGGCAAATTAGATGGTTTAGCCATGAGAGTACCCGTTGCTAACGGTTCTGTTACGGATTTGGTTGCAACAGTCTCAAAAGACATTACTATAGAGGCTGTTAATACCGCCATGAAAAAGGCTGCCGAAGGTGAATTGAAGGGGATACTGGAATATTGCGAGGATCCTATTGTATCTACAGACATCATTGGAAATACTCATTCAAGTATTTTTGATTCGGCATTAACTTACGTAATTAATAAACGTATGGTAAAGGTAATATCCTGGTATGATAATGAATGGGGTTTTTCAAATCGTATGGTAGACCTTATTGAGATCATAGCCTGTCTATGATTTTTTAAAGTTGATTATATATTATGGATAAATTATATATAAAAGATATCGATATACAAAAAATACATGGAAAAAGAGTCATGGTACGAACAGATTACAACGTGCCCTTAGACGAAGATGGAAATATTACGGATGACACCAGGATTAGAGCAACCTTACCTACCATTAATTTTTTGTTAGATGAAAATGCAAAGGTAATTATTGCTTCTCATTTAGGAAGACCAGACGGCAAGGTAAATCCTAAATACAGTCTTAAACCTGTTGCAAGAAGGTTGCAGGGATTTCTCAAGGAAAGAGCAAATGTAATTATGGCTGAGGACTGTATTGGCACGAAGGTAAAAAAACAAATTGAGGATATGCACTGCGGAGATGTAATCGTACTTGAAAACCTAAGATTTTACCCAGGAGAAGAAAAAAACGATCCCTCTTTTGCAAAAGAATTAGCAAACCTTTGTGATGTATTTATACAAGATGCCTTTGGAAACTGCCACAGAAAACATGCTTCGATGATTGGTATAGACGGCTTTGTTCCATCGGCGGCAGGATTCCTACTTAAAAAAGAAATAGACTATTTTGAAAAGGCTGTCAATAACCCTATGAGGCCAGTTGTAGCATTGTTGGGAGGCGCAAAGGTTTCGGATAAGATAAAGATTATTGAAAACCTATCCAAAAAGATGGATAAAATACTTATTGGCGGGGCAATGGCATTCACCTTCCTAAAAGCACAGGGTTTTGGAGTAGGAAAATCACTCGTCGAAGATAGCATGCTTGATGTGGTAAAAAACTTAATGGATATGTCCAAAAAAAATGGCATAAAATTATATCTGCCTGTTGATTTCGTCGTTGCAGAAAAATTTAATAACAGTGCGGAAACAAAAGTCGTCCCATATCAGGAAATCCCTGAAAATTGGATCGCTTTAGATATTGGCCCCGCAACTACAAAGCTATTTTTTGAAGCGCTTCAAGACGCAAAAACGATTGTATGGAATGGGCCTATGGGAGCATTTGAATTCGACGCTTTTAGTCGAGGAACCTATGCAATGGTTGATGCCGTAACCAGTTCTCATGCCTCAACAATAGTGGGTGGAGGCGACACAGATATGGCATTTCACAAATCAGGGAAAACTCATGAAGTGTCGTTTATTTCAACAGGTGGCGGAGCATTCCTAAAATTATTAGAGGGCGGGGTGTTGCCTGGGATTGCTTCATTATCAGATAAAAATAAGGCATAAAAGAGTATGCAACCAAAAATAAAAATTGCAGCATCTATCTTGGCGGCTAATCCTATGCGTTTAGAGGATGAAATCAAAAAAGCAGAAATGGCTGGTATTGATTTGATCCATATTGACGTCATGGATGGGCATTTCGTTCCAAATATCACCATGGGACCATTCATTGTAGAAGGAATAAAACGAATCACAAAGGTACCGTTAGACATCCATCTCATGATCGAACATCCCGAACGATACATTAACGCATTTGCAAAGGCTGCTGGACGTGATGATTTTATAACATTTCATATAGAAACAACGAAAAACCCTAAAGAGGTCATTAAACTAATTAAGAATGAGGGATTGAAGGCGGGCGTATCATTAAATCCCGACACACAAACCGATTCGATTGAAAACTTACTGGATATAGTCGATATGGTGCTTATCATGTCTGTAAACCCAGGTTTTTCTGGACAAAAATTTATTTCAAGGGTTTTACCAAAGATTGCAAAACTGCGAAGCATGGCAACCGACGAAATGGATATAGAAGTAGACGGTGGTATTACACCAGAGAACATTTCTCAAGTTGTTCAGAATGGTGCCAATGTAATAGTTGCAGCATCGGCAATCTTTAAAACAAACGATCCAAGCAGTGCAATCCAAACTCTTAAACAACTGGCAGAAAGAATTGTTAGAGAGGAATTTCACAACAGGATACATGTTTAAATTTTTTTGAATCAACTTCCAAAAAATTAATATTTCCCTGATTTATCCTGTAATAAAAAATACTTGTTTTTTAACTGAAAATTTATAAACTATCTGACGTGGTGCTTGATACAATGGTTTTTTTTAGAAAAAAGAAGGACATGCCCGATGGCCTGTGGACTCGTTGTGATGGCTGTAAAGGCATGGTGTATAAAAAGACTGTTGAAGAAAGGATGTATGTTTGCCCTGAATGTAATTACCACTTCAGAATATTCAGCAGGGATAGACTAAAACTCTTACTTGATGAGAACAGTTTTGAAGAAATGTGGGGCAGCATGGTGCCATGCGATCCAATAAATTTTCAGGATCGGATCACCTATCCTGAAAGGGTAGCCGCAGAACAGCAAAAGACAGGTTTAAAAGAAGCCGCAATTGTTGGTAAGGGAAAGATTAATGGCAAAGAGGTGATGATCGGAATCACAGACTCCTCTTTCATAATGGGAAGCATGGGTTCTGTGGTTGGGGAAAAGATTGCAAGGCTTGCAGAAAAGGCTAAGGAACAGAGATTGCCTTTGATCATTATTTCTGGTTCGGGTGGTGGCGCACGTATGCAGGAAGGGGTTTTTTCCCTGATGCAAATGGCAAAGACAAGCGCCGCTATAGCGCGATTTCAAAAGGCGGGCGGTTTATATATATCAATACTAACAGACCCTTCTCTGGGTGGCGTAATGGCAAGTTTCGCTTCGCTGGCAGATATTACTATAGCCGAACCGAGAGCTTTGATAGGTTTTGCAGGGCCCAGGGTCATTCAGGAAACTATAAAACGCTCTTTACCTAAGGGCTTCCAAACTGCAGAATTCTTGTTAGAACACGGCTTTTTAGACAGGATTGTTCATCGCCAGGACATGAAAAAAGAATTATCCAGATTGATTGATTATTTACAACAAAATAAACATGATAAATTATCGCAGAATTCCACGAATTAGAAATGTGCATATAAATTTAAAATTGAGAAAGACATTATGACTTCCTATGAATTCATAGAAAATTAGTGGTAAAATATTCTAAATTAACTTAAATAGGTTCCCCTGTAGCTCAATGGTAGAGTAGCCGGCTGTTAACCGGTTGGTTGTAGGTTCGAATCCTACCGGGGGAGCCATATAACTCAAAAGGTAGAATCACTCTTGTGAGTGATTCTACCTTTTTTATTCCTAATATCATTTTGGTAGTTAAACTATGTAGAATATACTTCTATCTCTCCTTTAAAGGCGTCCTTCCTTTGTAATATTTCCATTAATCTCTCTAAAATTAAACCAGTACATTTCTCAAAATAAAGATGCTGCGACTGTGAGTGAGCACTTTTTTTGCCATTACTATATTTTAAGCTTCGATTTCCTTTAACACTTCCATTTCTTTACGTAATATAACATTGATTACTTTATCAAGTCCTATATTTCTGTCTAATGCCTTTTTGTAAAAAACTCTTTGCCCTTTTGTCTAAATATATAGGTATTTCCAATTCCTCTATTGGTCTGTAAAACTTACCCTGCTCTGCCTTTGAAAAATCATATTCTTTTCGCACTATTTTCTTCTCCTACTTTTTGGACGTATCGCATTTTCAACCGTGGTTATTACCTCATATTTTTTTAATGTTAAAAAATGATATATAGATGTCAACACATATAAGTTTACCTAAGTATAAATATGGAAAGTTAGGAATGTCGTACCAACCGCGTCGCAGTTGATGACCCATACTGATTCAAAGAACTATCACTTTTTCAGAATGAAGCTAGTTGCTAAATTCATCCAACAGAGTAAGTCATATAACGCAAGCTGAAAAACAATCCATTTCTCCCCTTTGTTAAGAGGGAATTAATTAGCCAAATGTTTCCTCAAAAATTCACTCGATTTTTTCTATTCAATTATGTATGTTAGCGATGTTTACAAAACTGCTCTCAGATGAATAACTGAATGCTCATTTATTAAAATTTCTGAAAATATCAAATATGGAAATTCTCTGGTTAATTATTGCAGTAATTAGTGGTCTTCTGGTAGGAGGCGTTATCGTCTGGCTAATCAGCAGGTCACGTATTGCAATGTTAAATGAACGACTTGCTGTATTTCAACAGGAACTGGCAAATGCGCGAATTGACCTGGATCAGAAGAACGAAATAATTTCTCGACTCAATCAATCAGTTACACGATTAGAAACCACACTGGAGCACGAGCGTAAGGCGGCTGATGAAAAACTTACCCTCCTTAACGACGCTACTCTGAAGCTGCGCGACGCTTTTACAGCGCTCTCAGCCGAAGCGCTGAAAAGTAACAACCAATCATTCCTTGAATTGGCAAAGGCAACTCTTGAGAAATATCAGGCCGAGGCAAAGGGCGATCTCGAACAAAGGCAAAAAGCTGTGGAAAATCTCGTTACGCCTATTAAACAATCGCTGGAGAAGGTTGACACTCACGTCCGTGAACTAGAGAAAGCCCGCCAGCATGCTTACGGAAGCCTAACAGAGCAAGTCAAGTCCCTCATATCCACACAAGAGAAGTTGCAGTCTGAAACGGGTAATCTGGTCAAGGCGCTCAGGGCGCCAACGGTGCGAGGTAACTGGGGAGAAATTCAGTTAAAAAGAGTTGTTGAGATTGCTGGTATGCTGGAACACTGCGATTTCTACCAACAGCAAACCGTACTCACAGAAGATGGACGCTTTCGGCCAGACGTTATTGTACGGCTGCCTGGAGGTAAAAATATTGTTGTTGATGCCAAAGCCCCGCTTAAGGCTTACCTTGAAGCCCTCGAAGCTGCAAACGATGACCAGCGCCTAGTTAAACTCAAGGAACATGCACAACAAATTCGGTCTCACGTCTCGAAACTGAGCGCTAAATCCTATTGGGATCAATTTCAGCCTACACCCGAATTTGTGGTACTGTTTCTGCCGGGCGAGACGTTTTTCAGCGCTGCACTGGAACAGGATCCTTCACTGATTGAAGAAGGTGTCAATCAACGTGTTATCCTGGCAACACCAACAACGCTGATCGCACTACTGCGTGCCGTGCATTACGGCTGGCGACAGGAACAGATAGCCGAAAATGCCCAGAAAATCAGTGAACTCGGACAAGAACTTCACGAGCGTATTGCCACCATGGTCGAACACCTGAGCAGACTCGGCAGTTCTCTCGGAAAGGCAGTTGAAGCATTTAACTCAGCCGTGGCATCCTTTGAAGGGCGTGTGTTACCTTCAGCCCGAAAGTTTAAAGCGTTGGGGGCTGGAAGCAAGAAGGAAATAGAAGAACTCTCTCCAATAGATAAAAGTACACGAACTTCTACAGAAACTCAAGATTAAGTTAGACCTTCGGCTATTTTTGTGATACAAAGCCTGGATGAAGTTGAGAAGATGGGAAGTTGTGAAGGTGAGAGCATCTCAACCTCATAACGTATCAACTCCACAATTTCTGATTTTAGTGAATGTGACTATATTGAAATATTTAAAGATTTTTAAAAGAGGTAGATGCTATGCATAACAAAGACAATCATCTCTCTCGCAGGGACTTCTTGAAACATACTGCCCTTGGCGTGGTTGGAGCTGGAATTGGTATAAGTGGTTTTAGAAATTTACAGGTAGCTATTGGCACTGAAGGACAACTCCCAAGCTTTGATAAAAGCAGGGTGCTTGCTGTTAAAAACAATGGAATTATGAAAAGCGGCAGTCCCGACCAGAAAATTGTCCAGAAGATGATGGACGAAGGCATGTTTGCCCTCACAGGCAAAAAAACAACTGCCGCTGCATGGCGTACGCTTTTTACGCCTGAAGATGTTGTTGGTGTTAAGATTAATCCGATTGGCGGCGTGAAACTCTCTACTCGTCCTGAAGTTGTTAAGGCAATCGTTCTTGGTTTGAAGGCTGCAGGAGTGAAGGAAAACAACATTATTGTGTGGGATCGTTTTAGCTATCATCTGATTACGGCTGGTTTCCCTTTGAATCAAGGAGGCAGCGGGGTTCGCTGCTATGGCACTGAACCAACAGCTGGATATGATAAAGAATCATATTATGAATCATTGGACGATGATTACACTTTGCGGGAGGACGATGGGGCACGTTCCCTTTTCAGTAAAGTTGTTACTCAACACGTTACGGCAATTATCAATGTACCGGTTATGAAGGATCATGGAATTGCTGGCGTGACCTTATGTCTCAAAAATCTGGCATTTGGCGCCATCAACAATACTAAAAGATTCCATCCGACACCTTACTTTTGTGATCCTGCTTCGGCAGAGGTCTGTGTGCATCCTGTACTCAGAAACAAGGTACGATTACATATTGTAGACGCATTACAGGCATGTTTTGATGGTGGACCCGCCAGCATGAAAACATGGACGATGTGGAATGAGGAACGGCTCTTTTTTGGAACTGACCCTGTAGCAATTGACAGGATAGGGCTTGAAATTATAGACAAGAAGCGCAAGGAAAATAATTTAATGTCTGTATTTCAAAAAGCCAAACATATTGCCACAGCAGAGAAAAAAGCATTGGGTGTTTATGACAGAAATAATATTGTGTTAATTGAACTTAATGTGTAAAAGTTAACGAAGGTTTATTTTAATGTCCAGGAAATTCAAAATAGCCACAAAGTCACTAAAATCAGAAATTGTGAAGTGGAGAGGTTGCGAGGTTGAGATGCTCTCACCTTCACAACTTCCCATCTTCTTAACTTCATCCGGGCTTTGTATCACAAAAATAGCCGAAGGTCTAACTTAATCTTGAGTTTCTGTAGAAGTTCGTGTACTTTTATCTATTGGAGAGAGTTCTTCTATTTCCTTCTTGCTTCCAGCCCCCAACGCTTTAAACTTTCGGGCTGAAGGTAACACACGCCCTTCAAAGGATGCCACGGCTGAGTTAAATGCTTCAACTGCCTTTCCGAGAGAACTGCCGAG
>MHXP01000080.1 GCA_001824485.1 Planctomycetes bacterium GWA2_39_15
GATGGTTACCTATCATCCCGCCTATCTCCTGAGAAACCCCAATGACAAGGCCAAGGTCTGGGATGACATGAAAAAGGTGCGGGATTTTTTGAATGAATCATCTGGGAAAGACTCAAAAATTTAAGTCTATTGTAGATTTGCGTCATACTTTTATGGTGTGATATTTATTGACGTGAATATGTGAAGCTGCTATCATGCCTACGTTGAATGGATTTGATGTGATACTTCTTGGAAGACCATGTAAGCAATTCTGGACATCTTGACTATTTTAATGGGCAAAAGGGGAAATTTATTAAGACAAATTTTGTCAGGTCAATCAGATTACAACATTTCATTCAATGAACTTGTAAATCTTTTGCTTTCACTTGGATTTAAAATGAGACAGGAAGGAAGTCATAAAATATTTACAAAAGATGGAATAATTGAGAGAATCAACTTGCAATCGGAAGGTTCAAAGGCAAAAGGATATCAGGTGAGGCAAATAAGGAAAATATTAACAACATATAAATTTAATACACGGAGAAGCGATGAGTGAATCACAATACGAAATGATTATTTATTGGGATAAAACAGACAATATTTATGTTGTCGAAGTACCGGAATTACCAGGGTGCATGGCACATGGTAAGTCAAAAAAAGAAGCACTTGAAAATGCAGAAAAAGCAGTAGCGTTTTGGTTAAAAACGGCAAGAGAAGATGGTATTCAAATACCAGAGCCCAAGGGCCGTTTAATGTATGCATAACATTATTGGCCTTACCCACCACTATAGTTAAAAAACAAGGTCAACAATTAAGTATGATGTCCCTGGAATTCGCGGCGTTATTCCAGTCGCGTTCAAAAGGTACATAAAATTGCCAAAAATAGCAGTACACTTTACAGGTTTCTTAGTGAATGTCGATGATTCAGTCCTTGGACTGAACTTGGGGGATGGTTTTGATATTGTCAAACAGTCACAACAGCAAATAATGAAAATTCTTTCAAAAATTGAATTTCATTATGGGGTGAACGGGACAATAAAGGGTGTGTTAGGCTTTGATACAGATGGAAGACCTTCTGGATCTTACTGCATAGTCAAATATAATGCCGAAGAACTTGAAGGTACTGCTCAAGGTGGTGTCGTAATCAGTGTGGACAGATTAAAAGGCATTGAACAGTCTATAAGAAATAAGATACGGCTGTTGAGACTTTTCAAAGAAGGAAATGTATTTTTGCGCTTCTCATGTTTTTATCACATGAAGGATTCAGAACCTGCTGTTTTCCAAATAGCGAGAGAGGGACCCTTAGCCGATACGACGAGGTTTAAATTGGTTGAAAGCGAGATTGCTAATGCGCAATCGTTTCTTGCGAATAACAAGATTCCTTTTGGCAATCCCCAAGTCCAATTAGCATTTGAGAGTTTTGAACTGTCTTATGAATCTCACAACCTCGGTTTGGCATTTTTATCACTTATGATAAGTTTGGAGACACTGCTCAATCCAAGTGACCACGAGCTAAGGTATAGAGTATCAAGAAACACGGCAGTTCTCTTGGGTAAGAACTGTGAGGATTCTAAGAATATCTTTGCTGAAGTTAAGGCTTTGTACGACAAAAGATCCAAGCTTGTTCACACAGGGAAACATGAGACAATAACCCATCAAGACGTGTTGTGTTTGCGTAATTATGTGAGGGAGATAATCAAAGAAATGACCAAAATAGGTAGTGACCGAAATTGTATATTAAATACTTTGAACACTTGTGGATTTGGAGAGCGACCTTGGAGGAAATGATGATTAATCAGGATATTCTTCTTTGGCCCAGAAAATACAAAAGTAGGCAGGCTATAATTTGTAAAAGATTTGTTAACATTAGCGTCAATCAATAACAAGTCACTGTACTTGACCCCAAAAAACTGTCGCTTTTTGGGTCAGGTGAGTTTCGCGTTAGGTGACAAGAGCGAACAATGGAACAATGGGGGTCGGGTTTTTATTCTTGGCACAAGGTTGTGTGAACGATAAATTATGCCACATGGCAAGACCTTTAAGGATAAAATTTGACGGAGCGCTTTACCACGTTACGTCAAGAGGCAACGCAAAAGAACCTATATTTATTACTGATACAAATCGTGTTCTGTTTCTTGATAAAAAAGAATCCGCTTTAATAGCAAGAATAAAGACCCCTTTTGCTTTCTTTTGCTTTCTTTTGCTTTCGTCTCTCTGGTTATGTAACGCCTCCCAAATTTGTGTAATCAACCATAACTTATGAGAACTAATAAAAGTACGAGAGGAATTTCTTGTGGATAAAAACAATAATGACGAAATAAATTGGTATAATAAAATAAAAGCTGAAATTGAAATATTGAGGGAACAAGTCAAACACCATAAAGAGGTTACTGAGGAAAAGCTAAAATCATATAGAAATTACGTTTTGATAATTGCTACCTGTTTGTCTTTAGTTAGCGGAATAGTCTACTACACCATACGTAATATTGTTGAAACTACAGCAAAAAAAGCTACAGAGAAGAAGCTAGACGAAGTATTAACGCCAGACTATATTGAAGGACAAATTAGAGAAAAAAGTAAAGACACAATTGATAAACTTATTAAGGAAACCGAAAACATAACAAAAAATATAATAGATAAACATACCAGCTTTGAAGGTTTTCGCTTCCTTGCGGCTGAAGCGTCTGCCCGTAAGGATTTTAAGGCTGCCGCAGCATTTTATCAAAAAGCTATAGAAAAAATCTTATTGTTTTCTGGTGGTTTTGATAGCTTTGAAAAAAACGAAATAGCTCTTACATATTTGTGGCTTGCAAATGCTCAAGTTTTAAGTGGTAAACACGAAGAAGCATTATTAAGTGTAAGAAACGCCATTCCTCTGTCCACATCTCTCTCAAATAAAGCTATTATCTACTTTTTCGAGTGTGTATTAGGTAAAATACTTAACAACGATATAACCGACACCGAAAACAAATTAAATGAAATCCTTAAAGCGGATTTTACTATTTACTGGAAAGAATTTAATGCCGTGGACATAAAAGACTGGCTAAAAGATGCTGGCATCACAGAAGATAGTAAGGCGTACATACTCAATAAAATAGAATTGATCGAAAAGCGCATAGAAAAGATTGATTAATTTATAAGAATTCACTAATTGTTTTTAAAATTCCTTAAGAAGTGAAGCTTGGCGGGATCTTTGTTCTTGGCACAAGGTTGTGTAAGCGATAAATTATGCCACATGGCAAGACCTTTAAGGATAAAATTTGACGGAGCGCTTTACCACGTTACATCAGGAGGCAACGCAAGAGAACCTATATTTATTACTGATACAAATCGTGTCCTGTTTCTTGATAAAAAAGAATCCACTTCAATAGCAAGAATAAAGACCTGATAATATGAAAAGATAAAAGGGTCACCTTCATTTATCAATTATCAGAATCCTTTTATGTTTTCAAGTTTACATGATCATGAGTTTTTCGATTTCTTCAAAAAGAATTACTTTTATCACATGTCTTTATCACGATAGCAATGTACCAAGTTTCTGCAATACCTCTACCACTACTCGGAGAGGGGAAAGGGATCACATCTTAAAAAATAAATGTTGGTATTTTCTATTGCGTTATTATAAGAATTTCTTGCAGATTATTTAAGATTTAAGATGTGGCCCTTCCCTCTTCTCCTCTATATTTTCATGACATCTTTTTCATTCTCTCTCTTCTTTGGTGTTCAATTTAGCTGAAAGAATTAAAAAATTGCAACCTTCTTCGTTTTTTGTTCTAATACCAATATCGCCACACAGAGAAAAAGCAATTTCCTATCATCCGAGCGACTTTACGGTGAAGCGCTGCCAACCCAAGCGGGAGGATAAAATGAAAATCACCGAAGACGTCCGCAAATACGCCGCCGAACTTGGCATTGCCGAAGAAGAAGCATTGAAGAAGGTGATGGAAGCGAAGTCGAAAGAGTTCTTGGAAAAAGGCGCGGAAGTATATGCCAAAGCCTGAAACTGCGAAGGAGACCTCTATGCTTGTTGCAACAACATCAACTATGTTAATCGTATCTGGCATCGCCGGGAAGAAACTCGTCGAGAATGTAGTGAGTGACCTTTACAACTTGGCGAGGAAAGAAGCCGGTTTCCAACTCAAGAAGTGGAAGGCTGCGAACCACACCGACACGATTTCCAAGCGCATAGGACAATTGCGCCTTGTTAAGACAATTTTGCAAAGCGAGAAGGAAATCGACCTTACCAGTTTCTACTATCCCTCACGGATACGTATGGGCGACAAGCGGTCAATTGTGCATCAATTGTCGGACCTCAACGTAGATTGTAGCGTCGTAATCGAGGGCACTGTTGGCCAAGGGAAGTCAATCTTCCTACGTTATCTCGCATCTGTTGAGTTTTGCACGACCAGACGTATTCCTGTTTTCGTTGAACTTCGACGATACCGGGCTGGGCAGTTACTCGTCGACATGGCTCTGCACGAGTTGAAGTCGCTCGGTTTCGAGATGACACAGGATGTCTTTCGATTTTTCGCTGAACAGGGACGCATCCTCTTACTTTTGGACGCTTTCGACGAGGTTAAGGAAGAATTGCGACAAGACCTTATTGCGGAGATCGAAGGCTTGATTCGCCAGCACGAAGCGCTTCGGGTCGTGATTACATCACGTCCTCAAAGCGGCATTACCAATTCGCCGTTTCTTCGTGGTTTCCAGCTTTGTCCCTTGGAAGATAGAGAATATGAGCAAGTAATTCGCCGCATGGCTCACAGCGGAGAAACAGCTGAGACGATTATATCGGGCATTCGCAAAGAGGCGGCACAGGTCGCGCCTCTTCTCACAACGCCGCTGATGGTAGCTTTGTTGGTGGTGCGTTACAAGATTGACCAGTCCTTGCCGCAGAACAGTGCTGCTTTCTATGAGTCGTTGTTCTCATTGCTGCTTCAGCGACACGATAAAACCAAAGGCGGCTACATACGGCCTCGCAAATCTGGAGTCAGTGACACGATATTGGAGGAGTTCTTCAACGCTCTCTGCTTTGTGACACGTAAAGCCAACGAAACATCGTTCACACGTGCGAAACTAAATGGATTCTCGAGAGAGGCGCTGAGGATTGTCGGTCAGAAAGGTGGAATGGACAAAATTCTCAGCGATATCATTGAAATCACCTGCATGTTGATCACCGACGGCGACGAGTGCCGATTTATCCACAAGAGCGTTCAAGAATATCATGCCGCGTTGTTTATTCAGGAGCAGCCGGATGAAATGGCGATTGCATTTTATGGCGCGATGGAGAGCAAATGGATAAATTGGCAGCAAGAACTGAGTTTTCTCGCGCTTATAGACAGCTATCGCTACCTAAAACATTTTCAAATCAGGGCGCTCCAAAATGTTTTGGACGTCGGCAGCGGAGTTTTGCGAGATTCAATTACGCCTGATCTCATCTCAAGGGTTTGTGGCAAAGATTTACTCCGTTTCCTTGATGGCTCAAGCACTGTCCAAAGCCTCACAATCGTTTTGGATAGATGTTTTTGGCCAACATCGCAGCGGCGTAATGTCACAGAATACATCAATGAGATTTTCAAAGTCGCGAGAGTAAGTCTCATTGGCGCTTCGTTTGAGAAGACAACTGATGGAGAGTCGATCACGGTCGATCAACTTTTGAAGACCGACGCGCACAAGGAAGTAGTCGAAGCCGCTTGCTCCAAATACTGCCAACTCTTGCAGAAGGAGTTGCGCGAGGGCGAGGACTACGTCGCTCACGTTGAGAGCACGAAGACTGTGTTCCAATTCTGACATGGCATGCCGAGGCTCATCATAAGGGGGATTCAGGGGGCACAATACTTAATTTTGGAAATTTCCATTCTTCTTTTGTGACCCCTTCAGACCCTTGAGCGGATTCAGATTTGCAATCCGAACCCTTAAATTTTCCTTTATCATTAAGGAGTTAAGTATGACTAAGCATCGTATTGCACCCGTACACCCTGGGATATATCTGAAAGAATTACTCGAT
>MHXP01000081.1 GCA_001824485.1 Planctomycetes bacterium GWA2_39_15
GCAACCACTTTTGACCAGATGTCTAACCTGCCAAAAGATTTTAAAAAGCTTCTTGCAGAGAAATATCAGGTATTCCAAACTAAAGTTGATTCCATTATGCAAACCGTAGAGCCGCATAGCCGTAACCGAATTACCCCCCCTTTATCCCCCCCTTGCGAAGGGGGGGATAAAGGGGGAGTAAAAAAACTTGCGAAAAAGGAGGAATTTTTACAAGGTAAAATAATAGATGGTACAGAGAAATTTTTGGTCCATTTGCCTGATGAAAATGTGATTGAGTGTGTCCTGTTAAGGGAGGGTAAAAGAATTACAGTGTGTGTCTCCACACAGGTAGGCTGTGCAATGGCTTGTCAGTTTTGTGCAAGTGGTCTAGTAGGTCTGGAAAGAAACCTTACTGCAGGAGAAATTGTTGAACAAGCCCTTCACGTTAAAAATCATCTTCCACCAGATGAGCGCCTCACCAATATTGTCTTTATGGGTATTGGCGAACCACTTACAAATTACGATAATGTCGTCAAGTCTATTAGGATTATAAATGCCGAATGGGGATTGGGAATAGGCGCCAGACACATCACAGTGTCTACTGTTGGTATTGTAGATGGAATTCACCGATTGGCGCTTGAAGGACTTCAGGTAAATCTTGCAATATCTCTTCATGCACCCAACGATATTATTCGGTCAAAGATAATTCCGTCCAATAAAAAAACAGGCATTAAAAACATCATTGCAGCTGCCCAGGAATATTTTGATGTTACAAAAAGGGAT
This sequence comes from Planctomycetes bacterium GWA2_39_15, assembly GCA_001824485.1. GTDB lineage: Bacteria > Planctomycetota > Brocadiia > Brocadiales > Brocadiaceae > 2-12-FULL-39-13. Next base: position 763 of record MHXP01000081.1, read on the forward strand.
ATTAGTTTTGAATATATTTTGATTGATGGCATCAATGCATCTAAACAAGATGCCGAGTCCTTAGCAAGACTACTCAAAGGTATCCAATGCAATATTAACATTCTTCCTTTAAATCCCATCAAAGAATTTAACTTTAGACCACCACCTCAGGAAACGATTGAAATGTTCTGCAAAACATTGGAAAGGCAAGGTCTTATTGTTACCCTCCGGAAGAAAAAAGGCGACGATATCAATGCCGCATGTGGACAACTCCGCCTGCAAAACATAAATTTTTATGGAAAAAACTAATAAATTTTTGTTAAATAAACTTTTATTAGTTTTATGATTTAGTAACCAATTGGTTATTAATTTTCTGGAAAGGAGACATCATGGAGCAGTATATTACAAGAACCGAGAAGATAAAGGACGGTAGTGTTATTGTAGAAGAAGGGACATGGGCTTATTATGCTTATATTTTACTGTCTGGCAAGGCAAAGGTATGGAAAAATATTAATAACAAACAGGTGTTAATTGGCACATTAAAGGAAGATGATATTTTTGGAGAGATGAGTTTCTTCGGAATGGCTAAGAGAACAGCTTCTGTTACTGCAGACGGCGATGTAAAAGTGGGTATGATTGCAAAAGACACTTTTATGGAAGCCATTGGGAAACTTCCCAAGGATGCGCGTGATAAACTTGAAAAAATGAGTCACGACCTTTTTTACCTAAACGATGTTTATTGCCGTCTAACAAATTGTTTGCATGAATTGCAGAATATTAAAGGGAAGATGATTGATCCTAAGATTTTTGAGAAAGAGGTAGAGAACATGCCCGAGATTTTACGCAAGGTGGTGGTTCTGATGAGTAAACGATTTCATTCTGCTATAGAAGGCAGTACGAAAATGATGGCACATCTTGAAGACGCTGCAAGGGCAATAGATGCACTATCTACAACGTTAATTCAAAAATCAGACACAAGCAAATAATACCTGTTCTTAGTAATTTTCCAGGTTCTGAGTAATTCCTGAAATTTAGAGGAGTATTATTATCGCAAATCGTATAAAAATCGAACTCATAGATACATTAAAAGAAACGGTAGCAAAAGCGATTCAACAGGCCGTTTCTCTAAAGAGTTGTAAGTATGCTGATATCAGGCTTGGCATAAATGAGGCAAAATATGCCAATGCCGAGGATGGTAAAGCCAGATGTATGGGAGAAGATGCCTCAATTTCTTTTGGGATCAGGATGTTGGCTGGTGAAATGAGCGCATGGGGACATTTTGGGCAATCCATCGGAGAGGTCGAATCCAACCCCCAAAGGATTAACAAAATACTTATTCGGGGAATAAACACGGCATACGCAAGGGCTATTGCTAATGCAAACAGAAAGGCTGAATTTAAAACCTTTGCCCCATCACTAGCTGCGGTTAATCTTGCAAGGATTGATGTTTGCAAGGACACTGTTAATGCTGTCTTTGATGAAAACCCAAGAGATGTATCACTGAAAGACATTCTTACCCTTTGCACAAAGATTTCCGGAGATATGCACGATGTAAGCAAAGATGTGCAATATACATATATTGATGTGCACACAATCGTAAACAGAGAACTCTTTTGCAGCACAGAAGGCGCTTGTATTGACCAATCATACGCACTTACACAGGGAAAGGTATCTGTGGTTGCGCAAAAGGCAGGAGGTATCCCCGAGGTTTGTTATGATTATGTAGGGGATCTCCGCGGATGGGAAGTTTTAAAAGGGAAAAATGCCTACAAGCAATCATTTGGTGATTTTGCGTTATTACGAACACGTGAAACCTTAGAACTTACAGAAGCAGAATTTTTGCAGGCAACGAATGAGCCTGTTGTTGTCGTAACAAACCCGCATTTCAATACACTTCTTGTTCATGAAATTGTAGGACATCCAACCGAGGCAGACAGGGTACTAAAGCTAGAAACGGCTTATGCGGGACGATCGTGGTTGTTTAGAGACTTTAATGATAACGAATTAGGGAAGCAGATAGCATCACCACTATTAACCGCATATTCAGACCCATCCGCAAACGGATATGGGCATTACAAGTATGATATGGAAGGTACACCTGGTAAGCGTGTAAATCTCATCGAAAATGGGATACTTAAGGGATTTATGAACGGGCGTGAATATGCTGCGATTCTGAATCATTCCCCGAATGGCTCCATGAGGGCAACGGAGCCGCATTATGTCCCTATTGTACGAATGACCAATACCGTTTTTGCAAATGGGAATAGACCACCTGAAGAAATAATCTCCGAAGTCAAAGAGGGATATTATATAGTCAATCACCGGATTCCTTCCATTAGTGAATCCAGAGAAAATTTTCGCATTTCTGCCCAAAAAGTATATAAGATAGAAAATGGGCAGGTTACAAAATTATACCGACGGGGCGGTATTACAGCGGATTCAAAAGACTTTTTAATGAGCATAGACGCTGTTGGAAATGACTTTGAGGTCTTTCCTATACCTAATTGTGGGAAGGGTCAGCCAATGCAGGTAATGCGTGTCGGGAATGGAAGTCCAACATTGCGTTCCAGGGCGAGACTAACGGGGCATTAGGGGATTGTGTTTCTTGAGTTCATTGAGTTTCTTGTGTTTATTGAGTTAATCCAAGAAACCCAAGAAACTCAATGAACCTTGGTAGTATCTCAAATCTAAATTTTTTCTGAGTTGTCAGGGTCGTGATTATGGTAAATGTCGAAGAACTAAGAAACTGTGTTCGTAACGGAATAGACTTTGTTAAAAGACAGAAAGATGTTATTGATGCAGAAGTCTTTGCATCATGGAACGAACACATAACCGTACGTCTAAATTATACATCTGATATTCCCTGTAATGGCGTCCACGAGCCCAAATCAACACAATTCAGCGGTATCGGTCTACTTGTTATCTTTAAGGCTGGAAAAGAAATAAAGATAGGGTTTGGAAGTGTTTCTAATAATATTACACCAAAAGGCATCAAGGAGGCATTTCAGAAGGCAAAAAGAAATAAAGTTTACGATCCCGATTTTAAGTCTCTTCCTGTGCCTACTGGAAAACCAATATTAGAGAACTATCACGACAATGCTGTGATGGAAATAAGTGATGCTGCAATTGTTGATTTAGGTTGGCAAGGACTAAAGGGGGCGATTACGGAATACAATCAGAAGCGGTTTAACAAATCAATTATTGTCGGCGGTGACGTTACTATTATAAAAGAACGCATGGCTATCGCCAGCACAAAGGGTATTGATAACTTCGATGAATCGTCCATCCTTACAACAAACATAACCTCTATGATCGAAAAAGAACGGGTTAAAGGCACAGGATGGAATATCAGCACCCATTTATCCGGTTTTAATCCTGAAGAGGCAGGGTGCGAGTCCGCTGAAAGCGCCATCAAGACCATGGGCGGAGAAAGAATATCCTCTGGAACATACAATGTGGTTTTTGGAAGACAGCCTGTGACAGATTTGTTTACAAATATCGTGATTCCAGCCTTAAGTCTTTCATCTCTAAATGCATCAGATACCCCATTTCTTGGGAAATTGGGGCGAAAAATTGCGTCTGAACTGTTAACCGTTTATGATGATGGCTCAATAAGGGGCGCCATTGGCAGCAAAAAGATTTCTTGCGAGGGAATTCCTACCGGCAGAACAGAACTCATTCATAATGGTTTTCTTGTGGGGTTCCTTGCAAATAATTACCTTTCAAAAAAGCTAGAGAATATCTTTGCTTCATTTATACCACGAAATGGATTCCGCTATTACAACGGAGGTAGAAGCCATAATATACAACCGAAGATATGTCCAACTAATATCGTTATAGAAAGCAAAGAAGAAATACCAGCGCAATCTTTATTATCTAAAATAAATGATGGGATTTATATTGGCAGAATTTGGTATACTTACCCCATTAATGGGCTTGCAGCAGGCGACTTTACCAGCACCATTATTGCAGATTCTTATCTGGTAAAAGGGGGTAAAATTGATAAACCGCTAAAACCAAATACAGTTAGAATTAACAATAACATAGTGGATATATTAAATAATATTATTGCCGTATCTAAAGAGAAGAAACAGACTACTGTCTGGGGTGGAGAAGAGGTTGTGATAGCGCCGGAAATTGCCGTTCAAAATGTTAAACTGGATAACATTTCAGGTTTTATAAGTTGAAATGTTTGTTGAGTTTTTATAATAAATTTCTTATAATTCCTGATAGAGGAGGAGTAAAAGGGAACGTTTAAAATGTGTTTTTGGTCTTCAATTTCTTTTAATGCATTAATACGGGAGGTGAACAATGCGCGCAAAAGTAGATGCCGACGTTTGTACTGGTTGTGAACTTTGCACACAAACATGTCCAGAGATTTTTTACATGGATGGAGATGTGGCTAAAGCAAAAGATATAGAAGTATCTTCAGAAATTGAAGATACCTGTAAGCAAGCAGCCGAAGAGTGTCCGGTAGAAGCAATAATAATTAGTTAAAGATTAATAACTAACAAAAAAAGACCTTAAGCAGTATAAATGGCGCTTAAGGTCTTTTTATTTTTTAATACTAAACATCCAATAAAGGTTTTCTGCCGATTCTTCTTCTTCTATTCAAAATTGCCCGCCCGCCCTTTGTTCTCATCCTCTTCCGAAAGCCGCACATTCTTATATGCTTTATAGAACTCTTCCTGATGTTAACCTTCATAGTTGTTTTCATTTCTCCCAAAAATTACACAAAAATAATGATATATTAGAAAATACAATATCACATTTATTAATACATTGTCAAGCGATTTTAAATGTGATGAAATTTAAACTGGATATATTCTATTTATTAAAACTGTACACTTCAATCCATAATGCTTATGGCACACAGCGCAAGTCTGCTTTAACTTTCTAACTTGCCATTGGGCATCTTCCAAGGCGCCTTGTTCATCTTTATTGTTTGCAACTTCATGCATTTTTCGGCTTCTGATAGCATCGCCTTATTAAGTTCTTCCTATTTCCAATCACCGGGTCGAAAAGATTTACTAGTGATTATTTTCCCCGACTTCCGCATATTTGTAACAATCCCTGAGTAAGAAACCTTAATTTGTAAGGTTTTTGAGGTGGAAGGTGTAAAAAGTGCCAATGTAGTGCCTAGTGAAAATACATATGTCGAGATTTTGCGGGCCCTCTGATAATACTCTTTGCATGTACGTCAGAGTAAAGACCGCACCCAACAGTCCATTAAGGTTAATTCAAATAGTCCAATCCGTAAGGAAAGGCTATAAACAACGACCCCAACGCACCAATCTTCAAGGCGTCCGATTATGGGA
>MHXP01000082.1 GCA_001824485.1 Planctomycetes bacterium GWA2_39_15
GAACAGGCTTAACCCATTTGACTGAATATCGTCGTGGCGTTATTGCCTCCAAAGGCGAATGAATTATTGAGTACATGCCTTACTTTTAATTCTCGTGCCTTATTCGGTATATAATCAAGGTCACATTCAGGGTCAGGCGTTTCATAACTGATCGTTGGAGGCGCTACGCCATGTCTTAGTACCAGACAGCAAACGACCGATTCCACAGCGCTTGCCGCACCCATAAGATGACCAATCATAGATTTCGTTGAACTACATGGAATTTTACAAGCATTTTCTTTGAACACACGTTTTATGGCTATCGTTTCTGTTTTGTCGTTATGAGGTGTACCTGTGCCATGCGCATTAATGTAACCAATATCTGTTTGAGATAGATTTGCCATTTTTAGCGCATCGCTCATACATTTTACGGCGCCATCTCCTTCCGGATGCGGCGCAGTCATGTGGAATCCATCACAACTTAGCCCATAACCCGCCATCTCGGCTATAATTGTTGCCCCACGCTTTTTGGCAAACTCATAATTTTCCATGATTAGTATCCCCGCTCCTTCTCCAATCATGAGACCCTGGCGGTTTTTATCAAAAGGCTGGCAACGTTCAGGAGCCAGGGCTTTGAGGTTATGAAAGTGCGTGAATTCAGTTTGAGGGATCATATCACCACCTCCAACCATTACCACATCAACTTTATTGTCCACGAGAAGGTCATAAGCCCAAGCTATGGCGTGATTGCCCGATGAACAGGCGTTAAGGGAAATCATCGTTGGGCCTTCAAAATCAAAATATTGTGCCAGAATGTTTGTGATCGAATTGGGAGGATATACAGCCGCGACGGTCTTATCAAAACCGTTATCTTTTTTCGAAGGGTCCAGCCTCAAAAGCCTTTCAAATGGCGTCAATTCGGCTGCCAATGTCCCTATGGCAATACCAAATCGTTCTCTGTTGAATTTTTTATCATTTAACAAACCACTTTCCTGCAATGCCTCTCTGGCTGCATGGTAAACATACTTGTGTATGGTGTCTTCCTTAATCTGATTCTCCAGTTCAACGTCCAGATGAAAATCCTTTACCTCGCAAGAGCGATGAACTTTGTATTTGGAGGTGTCGAAGGACTTCATCTCGTTAGCCCCGTTTCTGCCGTGGATGAACGATTCCCAGCTCTTCTTAACACCAGTGCCCACCGGCGTAACTAATCCTAATCCTGTAATTACGATCTTTGACATAGTGTTCGTTTTTTAATTAGACATTTGGCAACTTTTATCGTGATAAAAAACTTTATACACACCCCTTCTTCCCCTCTTTTTAGAGGGAAAACACCGTAATCTCCCCTCTATCAAGAGGGGTTGGGGGTGTGTTAACTGTTCTCGGTACTTCATCGTACCTCAAAGAGAAACTTTGAAATTCCTGAGCATTAAAACAATAGAGGTCAACTATTCACATTCACAATGTGAAATAAGTTGACCTATAATAACAAACAAAACCAACTAATGTAATCAAATAAACAACAGAGCCACAGAGATTTTATAATCCCAAAAGCATAACTCTGAACTTATAACCACCCCTAATTCCCCTCCTTCGCAAGGAGGGGATCAAGGGGAGGTCTTCCACCAATTATTGAGTAAATACTTACATGTATCAGAATTCCTCAAAACCCGCTTAAATAAAATGAAAATCCCTATACAATTGAATTAGGTTGGGTTTTAAAAGACAAAACCCAACGACTTTTATTATGATTACACACCCCTTAATCCCCTCTTGATAGAGGGGAAAATGCCACATCTCCCCTCTATCAAGAGGGGCCGGGGAGGGTGTTATTATCTAATTATGATTCACACAACCTAAAACCAACAACTTTGAATTTCCTATACAATCAAGTTACAGTATCTTACATTGGAGCCGCAACCGGCGTCAATTCAACCTTCTTCCCAGATTTTTTTGTTTGATTATAGCGTTTCAATGCCTCATCGTAAAACCCCGATGCTTGCAGTTCTTTTAAATTTTGAATCAAGTGTTGATAGACACTCTGCCAGTCCAGATTTACCCTGAATGCGAACATGGCGGCATTCATGTTATCTTTATGTACTTCTTTTGCATTCTGGAATCTTTGCCGTAATACTTCTGTAGAGTAAATTTTGTCGTATAAATATTGGAAGCCATCAATAAGTTCCTGAAGAGACATATTTTTGAGGATATATGTGAGATGGTGAGACGTGTAGTATTTCCAATCTTCAGGAAAGTTTGTCCTGAAAAGTCTGCCATCGGCGTTCAGTCTGTGATAAAGCGGCGTATTGATAAATGGACATAAGATGCCACAGGTCATAATGTCAACATGTGAATCAAGAACAAAGTCGGCAACCTGTTTAAATGTTTCCGGGGTATCGGCATCATTTCCAAAAACCATTGTTCCCCACACCGCCAGGCCATGTTTACGTATATTAGCAATAGCCTCAAAATAACTCTCGATGGAGATGCGCAAGTTTACATTCTTGTTCATCGTTTTCAGGGCTTCTTCGTTAATTGATTCAATGCCAATTAATACCCCAACACACCCACTCTTCATCATGTATTCAAGGGTTTCGTCATCTTTATAAATATTGAGCGAAGTAAAACCAAACCAGTTTTGGTAAATTCCTCTTTCAACCATACCTTTGAAAAGCGCCAGAACTCGTTCGTTGGACTTTTTGCTGTGTCCGTAAAAGTTCTCATCAGTCAATATCAAACCACGATATTGACCTTTAATTGACTCGAATTCATCCAGAACATCTTCGATGGGCCTTTCACGATATTTCCTGCCCTGGAACTGAGGCACTGAGCAGAACTCGCAGCTAAACGGACAGCCAGCAGTGGTTATAATACCAGAATATCGGTATTTATATTTATCCTTCAAATATTTTCTATCCGGACGCAATCCCCGATAAAGCTCCATGGGCGTCAGAACACCGTCGTATCTTTTTTGGAGACAGCCCTTTTCAAAATCACCAATAATCTTTTCCCATGTAGTTACTGCCTCCCTGGTCACAACACAATCCACGTATTTTGCCGCTTCTTCAGGATAACTGGTGACATGAATGCCGCCCATGATCACAGGTATACCCCGTTTTTTACAGGCAGTGGCTATTTGATATGCCCGTTTAGCCTGATAACTTACAGATGTAATACCAACTAAGTCTGCCCCACCAAAGGTAATGTTCCCGGTGTTTTCGTCAATTGCAGGCTCCTGAGTTTCGTCTATGATGTCAACTTGCCAGTGTTTTGGCGTTAATACCTTTAAATAGCCGAGATTCACGGGCATTTGATTTAATACAGAAACATTTTCCTCACCGACATTTCCAATCGGATGAGGATTAATTAGCACAAGTTTTTTCATGAACATCCCTTTTCTTTTGAGACTAATAATACATGGGCAATGGCGTAATCACGGCAATGCGATAATGATACAGAAGTACTATTAATGCGTTTCTTTTCTGCAAGTTCTTTTACACTCCCATAAAGATTCAAATAAGGTCTACCCATTTCGTCATTTAATGTTTCAATATCAGTCCACTTCATTTTACCAGCCCATCCTGTACCAAGCGCTTTAAAGACAGCCTCCTTAGAGGCAAAACGGGCTGCAAAATGTTGGTATCTATTCTTTTTGGGTTTACAGTATTCTACTTCTTTTTCCGTGTAAATTTTTCTTAAAAAGCCCTCGTTCGCAGAAAACAACCTTTCTATGCGTTTTATTTCTATAATATCAATACCAACATGCATAAAATATCCAAAATAATTGTAATTGTTTATAATTCAAATATATGTCTATATGAGAAGGCATTTTACATGTTTGCAAAATTAATGTCAATGACAATTTACAACATAGACAAGACGGGAGGCTGCAGTGCTATAAAATTATATTGATGGGTTTATCGAGGGAAGTTGTCGAGGATGTATCTGTGCCTTCGGCGAAGATTATGCGATGAATAAGGCATAAATGAAGACATATGCACAGGAAAAACAAAACATTGTCTCTTTTAGTCTTTATTTGCATAAAGCGTATTTTAAAGTATCTACGTTTATTCTAAAAAATCTATTTTTTAATTTCTTTAAACCTATTTTCCCTTTCTACCACTTCTTTTGCCAAATCGGTGTAATCCGCAGCCCCTGTACTTTCAGGTGCGTACAGAGTAATCGGCTTTCCGGAGATAGGACATTCTGCAAGCCGCGTATTTTCTCTAATAATAGTATTAAAAACCTTCTCTTTAAATCGCTCTTTAATCTGGTTATACACCTCGTTACTGAGGTTTGTTCTGCCATCAAAACGACAGGCAATGATACCTGTCACCTCAAGGCCGTGATTCAGTCTTTCTTTCACCACCTGTACTGTGTTCATCAGAGTCACAAGACCATTTAAAGCCAAAACCTTCGTCTCTAAAGGAATAAATACCTCTTTAGCAAAAGTTAAAGCATTGATAGTAATCAACCCCAATGAAGGAGGACAATCCAGCATAATATAATCATAGTTACCAACCATAGAAGATAACCGTTTTTTCAATATGAGGTCTCGACCCTTTTCATGTGCTAAAATTCTTTCCACGCCAGCCAATGCCACATTTGCAGGCGCAAGGGTTAAGTTCTCAACGCATGTTTTCGTGAGAATCTCTTCGAAATAGACTTCTTCTAAAAACACATTGTACATGGAATGTTCGAGATTGTGTATATCCAGACCAAACCACGAACTCATGTTTCCCTGAGGATCCAGATCAACCAAAAGCACTTTTTTGCCAAGATGGGCAAGGCAGGCACCGAGGTTTACTGTAGTTGTTGTCTTGGCTACCCCGCCTTTTTGATTTGTCAGTGCAATGCTTCGCATGTTTTTGGTTCCGTTTACCACAAAAGTTAAGAGTTTTAAATCCGTTGAAAGTTGTAAGTCGCAGGCACAACTTAAAGCCTACAACCCTCAACTAGCCACTTTCATTGTGTTTAAATATTATAGGGAAATTTATTTCATATGTTTTTCAAAAGACTCTACATCCTTACTATTACCTACAACAACAAGAATATCCCCCCTTTGAATCTTATAATCGGATGTAGGTAAAACTTTTACTTCCTTCTCAGTTGCTTCTCCTGCCTTTTCTCCCACTTCAATAACCTTTCTTTTTACAATCAGGACATTAATTCCATATCTGGTTTTTAAATCTAACTCATTGATTGTATGTCCAATACTTTCGCTTTTTGCCTCAATTTCTGCCAGCGTATAATCAGCGCCTAATTCGATATATTCCAGCACGCCCGGCGAAAGGATGCTGTTGGCTACGCGAATACCCATATCCTCTTCAGGAAACACAACTCGGGTGGCGCCTACCATCTTCAATATTTGGGCATGAAGTTTAGTACATGCCCTTGCAACAATTTCCTTAATATTCAGGTTTTTGAGCAATGCAGTCGTGAGGATGCTCGACTCAACATCCTCACCCATGGCTACGACAGCTACGTCCACATCCTTGACGCCGCTGGCTGCCAACGATTCCTCATCAGTACTGTCTATCTGAACTGCCTTTGTAACAACGTCGCTAACCCTCCCTACTAATTCCGGATCGCTGTCAATCGCGATTACATGGACACCCTTCTTAGCCAATGTCTCCGCCACTTTACTACCAAATCTTCCCAACCCAATTACGGCAAACTGTCTCATATTGCAATACCCCTATCACAACACAATAAAAATTTCTGTTAGTAGTTTTTGTGAACAGTTATAGTTTGTATTTTGTAAGTTTTAAGTTTATTGCTTTTGTATACCAACGTTGTAACTTTCAACCTTCGACTTTATACCAGAAATACCACATCACATTTTGACATAAAAATAGCAAAACGCCTTTAAATAAGCAAAGTAAAAAGCAGGAATAAAAAGGTTGCATGTTTATAGTCACCCAACCAGAACACCCCCTTCTGGATATTTAACCGGCGCCAATTTACATTTACCTCTTATTGAAAATCCTATAGCAAGCGGACCCACCCTACCAATAAGCATGGTAACAGCAAGTACAACCTTACCCGTCATACTTAAAGAAGGTGTAATACCCGTGGAAAGGCCTACAGTACCAAAGGCAGAGACAGTTTCAAACACTATTCCCATAAACGAAGCATTTTCCGTCACAGACAAGATAAGTATATCCAACATTATGAGAAATACAGCAATAGTACAAATAGCAAATGCCCTGTCTTTAGTCCTGGAAGATATACGCCTGTTAAACATTATCAACTCGTCCTTCTTTGAAACGACAGATATTACTGATGATATCAACAACCCAAAGGTTGTGGTTTTGACTCCACCCCCGGTACCACCGGGAGAAGCCCCGACATACATCAGGACAACCATCGTAAACAGTCCCAGGGTTTTCATTGTTCCTGCGTCCATCGTATTAAAACCTGTTGTGGTAGATGCTGAAACTGCATGAAATACGGACGTTAGAACTTTATCTTTTGATAACGGCAAGATAACAGACCATTCAGATATATATATCAACGACATACCAATTATCAACAATGTCGGAAGCATTACCAATACTAGTTTGGAATGTGTCAGAAGTTTCTTTGGAGGTTCACCCTCCAGTGTTTTCCCAAAAAAATAATTATATACATCGTAGATCACAAAGAAACCAATACCTCCAACAATACAAAGTATATCTACCATCACGTTTATAACAATGCTATCACGATAGGCGCACAGATTATCAGAAAACAGGCTAAACCCAGCAGTACAAAAAGCAGAGACGGAATGAAATACTCCTAAATAAATGGCATGTTTTACAGAATATTCTCTCATCCAATAAAGGCTCAAAACCGCTGCGCCTAAGAATTCAAATGCAAAGGTAATGAGAATGATTATTTTGCTGAAGCGGGAAACTTCTTCGTATGGAGGAGTGCTCAATGATTCTTCTAATATCAGTTTTCCACCCAACGATAACCTGCCGCCGAGTTCCAACACGGTCATAACGATAAATATCATGTATCCCAATCCACCTATTTGAACCAGTACAAGAATTACAATCTGGCCAAAGAGGGAATAAAAACTACCAATATCCACCACAGTCAATCCTGTGGTGGAAACGGCTGAGGTGGCCGTAAACATGGCATCAATAAACGGTTGTTGATTACCGCTGACAGACGCTATTGGAAGTGACAAAAGAAAAGAACCTATTGCAATAATAAAAACAAAACCCAGTAGGAGGAGTCGGTGAGGGGTTAGTATGGAATAAAGCATGATTATTTCTAAGTGTTTTTAGCCTTTTATGACCTGTATTGATGTTTTCTATTTTCGTTTGATTCTACCAGTATTTTTAAGGCATTCAAGCAAATTTAATTCTTGTCTGCTTTTGTCTATTCTGGTATGTTTTTATTTTTATTCAGCGCACTACTCGGGTACGACTTAAACAAGGTTAGAGGATAATTTTATGGATACCATACCTATATACTTCTGCTTATGCTTATAAAAATACAAAAATGGGTGGGTATTATTTAGCAATGCAATGGTAAGTGTCCGAGTGTCAAAAACACGGGTTTCGATAGGGTTCTTAAGCATTACTTTTGATTCTAGGGGTATGTGTGCAGTATGTTCAATTATACATAAGGATGCTCTTGACAAATAAAAAGCAAGTGTTAGTATATTGTTAACATATACATAATGGATAATAAAGTATGGACATACTAACTAATCTTAAGGGCTTTGACTGGGATGAGGGCAATATAACCAAGACCTGGGAAAAGCACAGGGTTACTCATATTGAATGTGAGGAGGTGTTTTTCAATAATCCACTGGTAGTAAGAGATGATGAGTTGCATTCTAAAACAGAGCCACGTTATTATGTTCTTGGTAAGACTATTAGAGAACGATTGTTATTTTTGGTGTTTACTATAAGGAATAACAAGATAAGGGTAATATCTGCAAGAGACATGAACAAGAAAGAGAGGGAAACTTATGAGCAAGCTGAAAAAGATACCGAAGTTTAAGACAGAGGATGAGGAGCGGGCGTTTTGGTCAAGACGTGATTCTACTAAGTATGTAGATTATTCAAAGGGGAAGAAGGTACTATTTCCAAATTTAAGACCTTCTCTCAGGACAATATCAATTAGATTGCCAGAATCCCTTATTGAAAAGTTAAAGGTTTTGGCTAATGAAAGAGACGT
>MHXP01000083.1:0-8216 GCA_001824485.1 Planctomycetes bacterium GWA2_39_15
TGTTTTTGACTTTGATAGTGTCCGGGATGAATGTCAACAATTAGGTCTGGTAACTATTAAGCCAATAGAAGTTGTTCTGGTTGGAATATTGGATGCTGAAATAAACTTGTCCTGATATAAATCAGGATTCAGCATGACATTTAGAAACAAAAAAGCCATGTGTTTTTTGTAATCACATGGCTTTTCGCTGAATAAATATGACCCCATGGGGATTTGAACCCCAGTTCACAGATCGAAAATCTGTTGTCCTAGACCAGGCTAGACGATGGGGCCACATAGTAAATTTATACCACTGATATTTCTGTGGTATAAATTTACTAAAATTGTGAGGGCAGATGGACTCGAACCATCGACAATCGCCTTAAAAGGGCGGTGCTCTACCAACTGAGCTATGCCCCCGTTATTACAAAAAGAATGGATACTTCTAGACCTTGAGTATCTCTTCTGTCTTTTTTTTGACTAAATCGTTAAGCTTACCCTCGTATTCGTGGATAAGCTTTTGTATATCGTCTTTGGTGCGCTTGGCGTCATCTTCGGTCAAGATGCCTTCTTTCTCTTCCTTATCAGCCTGTTTATTGGCATCATGCCTTACGTTTCGTAAAGACACCTTTGCTGTTTCACCAAAATCTTTTGCATTTGCGGAAAGTTTCTTGCGCCGTTCTTCATTTAGAGGTGGAATTACGATTCGTAATGCCTTTCCCTCGACCGAAGGAGTTAAACCAAGATCGGATTGTAAAATAGCCTTCTCAATATCTGAAATTATCGAGGGATCATATGGTTTAATCATTATAGATTGCGCATCGGGTGTTGAAATAACTGCCATCTGCTTTAAGGGTGAGAAGGCACCATAGCATTCCACTTTTATATTTTCCACCAATCCCGTACTTGCCCTGCCGGTTCTCAAACCCTTTAACTCCTCCTGCATGTGTACAGTAACTTTTTCCATTCTGATTTTTGCTTCTTTACATATCGTTTCTTTTGCCATATTTATTATTCCCCAATATATGTCCCGACAGATTCCCCTAAAATTGCCTTTTTTATATTTTCGAGCCTGCTTATGTTAAAAACAATAATCGGTAATCTATTTTCCATACTCAAGGAAATCGCCGTTAAATCCATAACCCCCAGCCGTTGACCCAAGACGTCCATATACGTCAGTTTTTTATATAGTTTTGCGGACCCATTTTTCCTGGGATCGTCTGTATATACACCTTCAACACCGGTTGCCTTCAGCATAACATCTGCGTTGATCTCAATCGCGCGCAGAGCGGCTGCTGTATCAGTTGTAAAATAAGGATTTCCCGTTCCACCAGCAAAGATAACTACATTTTTTTCTTTTAAGTATTTTAAACAATTCCTCAAAACAAACGGTTCTGTAATATTTTTAATTTCAACTGCGCTAATTACGTGAACCTCAATGTTAAACCCTTCCATAACGTCCTGTAAAAGCAGCGCATTAACCGCAGTGGCAATCATTCCCACTTGATCTGCCTGTATCCTGGATTTGCCAGTGCCGCTTAATTTGGCGCCGCGCAGGATATTGCCGCCGCCAACAACAATAGCCAGCTCAACTCCTAACTTAACAATTTTTTGAACTTCTTTGGCTAAAGTAATAAATTGTTTCGTTTCTACTCCGCGACCATTTTCATTACCAAAACTTTCACCACTTAGTTTTAATAATATCCGTTTATACTTAATCTTGGTTTTCATGGATGGGGAATAAATAGGATGTTTCTCAACCTGCTAACATTCTCCAACTTCGAATCGGACGAAACGGTTTACTTTAATATTTTCCCCTATTTTGGCAATATTTGCAATTAATAAATCTTGTATCGTTTGGGTGTTATCTTTTATGAAGGGCTGTTCCAGAAGGCACTTCTCTTTGTAAAAATTATCCATTTTCCCGGCAGTAATCTTCTCAACTATATTCGCAGGCTTGCCTTTGGCTTCTTCCAAAAATATCTTTTTTTGTTCTTCTACAATATGGCTTGGAATATCCTCTCTTTTAATAGCGATCGGTTTTGTAGCAGCTACCTGCATACAGACGTCCTTCAAGAATTGCTGGAAGACCTCATTTTTTGCCACAAAATCCGTTTCGCAATTAAGTTCTACCATCACGCCTAATTTTCCATTTGTATGAATGTACGTGCCTATTCTTCCTTCGGTAGTAACCCGCTGCTCTTTTTTTGCAGCCTTAGCAATACCCTTTTTTTTGATAATTTCTAAAGCTTTTTCAAAATCGCCCTTGACATCGTCCAGGGCGCTCTTACATTCCAATATACCCGCTCCCGTTTGCTCTCTCAATTTTGTAATACTTGATATATCCGCCATCAACATCCTCCGTACAATATAGTATAAAACCGCTGTTATCCACTGTAATACACCATATAAATTGTAATCACATAAAAACAACCAAAGAGTGAAAATCCTTGTGAAATGTTTTTGAAGGCAGCGGTCAGACTTGCAGTTTATATGGTATTACTAAGTAAAATCGTTCTATAAAAATTCCAACCCTCCTTTCTTTCTCTTTTACAAAGGGAAAGAAAGGGGATTAATATTGGTTACAGATTGATGCAATATAGATAAGTACAATTTTATTTTAAAACAAAATGGTTAGATTTTCCCTAACACCATTAATATCTTATCAAATCTTTGTCACCGCAACCTTAAGTTCTTTACCAGCCGAAACAGCATCAGCCGTCCTGGTAAAAAAGAGATTAATAGCCCTTATGGCATCATCATTTCCTGGAACACAAATATCTATCATGTCAGGATCACAATCTGTATCAGCAAGACATACGGTTGGAATTCCAAGTTTTTTAGCTTCACTGATTGCATTGTGTTCGTGCTTTGGATCAACCACTATGAGCGCTCCCGGAAGCGAATTCATATTACGAATGCCTTCCAAGTTTGTAAGTATCTTTTTGCGTTCCCGATTGAGAGAGGAAATCGCTTTTTTGCTAAACTGATTAATAGCACCTGTTTTCTCCAAGCCTTCTAATTCTTCCAGACGTTTCAAGCGTAACCGAATGGTATCGAAATTTGTTAATGTTCCACCCAACCATCGTTCGCTTACATAGTGCATTCCACAACGTTTAGCCTCACGCGCTGTAATATCTCTCGCTTGCCATTTTGTACCAACAAATAACACATCTTTGTTTGTCTGGGCAAGATTTGTTAAAAACTTACATGCGGTAACAAGTCCCTTTACGGTTTCACGCAAATTAATAATATGGATTAAATTACGTTTACCAAAAATAAAAGGCTTCATTTTGGGATTCCACCTACTCGTCCGATGGCCAAAATGGAACCCCGCGTCAACCAACTCTTGAATAATCACAGTAGACAAATAATCTCCTCTCCTGTAAAACTATATCAAACATAATAAAATATGCAGAAAGACTAGCATTATATTAATCCAGGCTGAAATGTCAAGTATATTTTAATGCATACCTTAACGTTTCTTTCTCGATTTTTTCCTGAACCGTCCAATATCTAAGTATACACCTATATTCGCTGTACTATCTATATGCGGAGCGATTTTACCTTCAACAGATGTAAGCAATGTGGTTACACCGGGACCGTGTCCCGCCGTTACACAATTACTATGCACAATTACTCCAATGCTTACCGCTCCAGTTCTATATATTCTTCCATAAGTATGGTCAGCATCCATAATTGCCACAATATCACCAAAACGCAATGTTTTAAGATAATATTTCTCCACACTTTGTTTGTCAAAAAGTTGTATATCATAATCTCCGCGATAACAGTGTTGAGACCCAAGACCGGAACCCATAATTGCCGCTGGAATAATATGAGTCACGGGAATATGTAATATACCTTTTGTTTTATCCTCGCGAATTGGCAGTGCTTTTGCGAGACTTGGAGACAGATTAATTGGTTTAATATGTGGATATTTTATAAATGATAAACCTAGTCCATAACCACGAATGAGTATCTTATCACCGATGGCGAGCCTTTCCAGCGTCTTGTCTTCAAAATCAACCAATACATTTTCAATACCTCCGTGCTTTCCTGTAACAACACCCGTATCGCCTTTTGCATCGCCTGTTATAACCTTGGCTGCATTTCCAATACAAGACAGTAAATTTAACGCTCCGTTTTCCTCCCTGTCTTTATTCTTTACAGATACACATGGCTCTACGTGGTCCGCCTCCCACTGAATGGCATTGTCACCTACTTTTACATTGTACGTAATCCCACCAATACCTGGCAATATAGTTGGCTTTCCCTCAGGTGTTATGCTGTAGGGTTGTGAACTGCTAAGCGGGCTACAAACCTCACCTATGACGGACATTTCCACAAGTTTATTTTCATTGGTTTCCATTATCTATACCCCAAGAAGATATTATAATTTAAAAAAAATTAGTTTAACATAGCAATTCTTCTATTGGCAATATAAAAAATAGCCACGTACTATTCTAAGGCTTGAAACATCTTGGAATTGAAGGTATTAAATAATATTTACAAAGTATTTAATTCTTTTGTATGAATAAGCGAGATGGAATGTCCAAATTAATTACGGTTATGATGCTTTACGTCATCTACCATAGAAATGTTTCCAGGAACATCCATTTGTAAGTTGCAGAGCTTCTTAACCGCAATGATGATAATCCCGGAAGCAAATCCCAGCAGTAAAAGACTTGCAATAATAAGGGTAACGTTGCCCTGTGGAATAAAACGAGTAAATAGCAGAATTAATAACATAGTTATAGTAGTAATAATCATAAACACGGCTGGAATTGCAGTAAACCAGACGGTTCTCTTTTTGGAAAGCAACCAGAAGGAAACGATAATTAAGGTTAAAGCGGCCAGAAGTTGATTGGCTGTTCCAAATATTGACCAAATATTGTTTACTGTATTTTTGTATGCAAGTCCAAACATCAACCCTGCCGCCAACCCGGAGTTGACCCAATAATGACTCAATATTTTTGGCGGTCGTTTAAAGACGACCCGCCAGAGTTCTTCAAAGAGATAGCGATTTAATCTAACGGCTGTATCAAGCGTGGTAACGATGAAACCTTCCAAGAGCAACATGCCAAATAGTATACCAAAAGACAGTGGTAATCCCAACCCTGAATGTAATGTGCGTCCCAGCGCCAAGGCAAAAACCAATATCGGATTACTTTGAAATTTAGAGCCTTCTACCGGCAAAACGATCTCTTTATATTGATGCATATCAACACCTATAATAACCGCACAGATTACACATAAAGCAAGGAAAGATTCCAGTAACATACCGTAATATCCTATCTTATGTACGGCTGTTTCAGACTTGATTTGTTTTGAAGTTGTTCCACCCGCACAAAGGGCATGAAACCCTGAGATTGCGCCACATGCAATTGTTATGAACAGTCCTGGCCATATAAAACCAACACGAGACACACCTTCCTGAATATTGCTAACGGGGAACTGGATCTCCGCTCCTTTAATCCCAGATGCAAAGATACCTACAAAAAGCAATCCAAGACCGATATAAAGCAAGTGAACATTGATGAAATCCCTTGACTGAAGAAAAAACCAAACAGGAACACCCGCAGCAACAGTTGTATAAATGGCAATCAGAATCATCCATGGTAACGGATCTAAAGAAACAGGCACAAAAAAACCTACAGTAACTGATAAAATACAAATTAAAATTGCAAAAACAGAACATTTTACAACAGAAACGTATCTTTTAATATAAAGGTATCCAATAAGTGGAGCAAAGAGGGTTACAATAATAACAGACATCGAGGCAATTCCGCCAACCACGACTTTCCCTCCCACTTCGTCGACCCAGCGAAAAAAGACCTGGCTTCTATCAAGGCCAATTTGAGCACTATCAATAATAGATGTCAGTGCCGTCGCAGATGCGTTTAGAAAAGTGGCGTTGACGAGGATTAGCATTACGATAGTAAATGAGATGACCATGATAAAACCGGCAGTACCCAGGGATTTCATGGCAACCTCTGCAATGGATTTGCCACCTTCGCGCACACTTACAAACAGGGCAGAAAAGTCATGCACAGCCCCAAAGAATATCCCGCCAATCAGTATCCATAGCCAGGCAGGTCCCCATCCATAGATTAATGCAAGCACAGGGCCAATAATAGGACCCGCACCTGCAATACTTGCGAAGTGGTGTGCAAATATGATAGGTGTCTTAGTAGGCACATAGTCGCGTCCATCATTTACTTCAACTGCAGGGGTAGTTCGTTTTGGATCAATTCCCATAGCACTTGATATGAATCGAGCATAGAAGCGCCCTGCTATAAGGAAGCAAACAACAGAAATCAACAAAAATAAAATAGGATTCATCTATATTCTAATTTGGTTAAACTAAAATTATATAGGTTTTATTATAACTCACATTATTAACATATTATGAACGACCATAATCATCCTCCAATCTGATTATGTCATCCTCACCTAAATAGCTGCCACGCTGAATTTCTACAAATACAAGAGAAGACTGTCCTTGATTTGCTATGCGATGTAATACTTCTCGCGGAATATTTATAGATTCTCCTGGTTTAAGTAATATTTCTTTTCCATCTATAGTTACCAATGCTGTGCCCTCGACAACGCTCCAGTGTTCATCCCGGTTTAAGTGCTTCTGATAACTGAGCCGTTTTCCAGCTAAAACGATAACCCTTTTCACCTTGTAAGTCGGTTCTTCCAATAATACTTCCCACCTGCCCCACGGCGGGCTAGCATAGTGCTCCCCTAGTTTTTTCATCAAAGTATCTCCTCATGACAGAAATATATTCACCATCCCACTTTTGCTGAAAACATTCATCTACCACTAGGCAATCTGATAAAAAGTGCAACGCCTATTCCCCCCAGGTTAACCCATCTTTTGCGTAGTACAAAAACAAACTCTATCCATGGATCATAATATCTATGGCAAATCCACAGATTAATTGATGGCACTAATGCAATCTTCATAGAATTATTTTTTGAACCTTAAAAATAGGATTACGAGTTTTTAGCGTAATCATCCAACTGATTAGATCATAAGAGGGAGGATGGTAATTGATCAGTTTATTGCCAATATAATAACAAAATTAGCGTTACACTTTCAATCTTTATAGGTAAACGTATTTAAACTTTTGTAAAATAAATCAACCACCTAGCGTATTGATATAAAAAAGAATTGTTATTTGCTTTGTAAAACTTGAATCTGATGAATAATTTGAAATGATAAAAGAGGCTTAATTTCAGAGATAGGAAAATCAATAATTTAACATAAAAATACCCCCCTGTCCTCCTCGACAGGGGGGCGATAAACTATTTTATTTTAAGGAATGGGTTATGCCTTACCCAGGGTCTTTTTACCAGGCTTCCACTCAACAGGGCAAAGTTCTCCTGTCTGCAAAGCCCTTAATACCCGGAGTATTTCTTCAACACTACGCCCTATGCCCAAATCGTGAACTAATTGATACCTTACCTTTCCTTCCGGGTCAATAATAAATGTGCCTCTTAATGAGATACCTTTATCTTCGAGCAAAACACTGTAATTTCTAGAAACCTCTTTTGTGATATCGCTAAGTAAGGGATAATTAAGATTGCCAAGTTCTTTTAACCACGCCTTATGGGAAAAAACGCTATCAATGCTCACTCCCAATACTTGTGCACTAAGCGACTTAAATTCGCTATCCCTTTTTGAAAATTCAGTAATTTCTGTGGGACATATAAAAGTAAAATCCAGTGGATAAAAGAAAAGAACAACCCACTTGCCTTTATAATCATCTAAACTTATATCTTTAAACTTATCTCCTACAACACCCTGCATTGTGAACGTAGGAGCATTTTGTCCAATCTTTATACTCATACTACACCTCCTTAAAATAAAATGTAATGATTATTAAATAACTATTACTACGCATTATAAATGAATAATAGATAATGTCAATATATTTTTAAAATGATTCCCGTCTTCATTTTTTTATTACAAAAAATGTCAAAGCCATTACCTGGAAGACTAAAGCAAGCAACAGATATGCATGCACATCACCATTGCGGTTAAGGTAAGCAAAAATGAGTGAACCAAAAACAAAGCATTGAACAACAGCAGCTATAATATTTAACCATGAAACTGTTTCGTAAGTTAAAGTTCGATTAATGTTTTTTACTTCATTTAATAGAGATTCCAGAATAAAATCTTTTTCCTCATATCCTTTTTCTTTCTTAATTTTCAGGGATGAGCA
>MHXP01000083.1:8263-11177 GCA_001824485.1 Planctomycetes bacterium GWA2_39_15
CTGCATGGTGTAGGAATTTACTATTTAAGACCATATCGGTCTAACTTTCTATAAAGGGTGCGTTCACCAATCCCAAGCATCTTTGCCGCTTCCTCTCTATTTCCACCCACGGTGGCTAAAGTGTTTTTGATTAGTTCTCTTTCTGCTTCTTCCATAGTTATTCCACCCAATAAACTGGGAGAAGCAGGTGTTTTATCACTGCGTTGCAATATATGTTCCGGTATGTCTTCTATATCTAAGGTGTTTTTGGTGCCTACAACTACCATGCTTTCAATACAATTTTTCAATTCTCGAACATTTCCAGGCCAGGGATAGTTACACAAAATCTTCCTTGCCTCGGGAGAAATATACGAGATTGTTTTGTTGTGTGTCTGCAAAAACTCACGCAAAAAGACATCTATTAACAGTGGAATATCTTCCTTTCTCTCTCTAAGTGGCGGTAATTTGATGGAAACAACGTTCAGTCTAAAATATAAGTCCTCCCTAAATTTCCCTTCCTTTATAAGCTTTTCAAGGTCCTGATTTGTAGCGGCAATCAGACGGACATCAACTTCTATAGATTCGTTGCTGCCAACACGGGTAATTATACCATCTTCGATGACTCTTAACAACTTGACCTGCGTAGAAAGTGGCATATCTCCAATTTCATCTAAAAATAATGTGCCATGATGCGCATACTCAAATTTTCCTTTGCGTTGGTACAAGGCTCCTGTAAAGGAGCCTTTCTCGTGACCGAAGAGTTCGCTTTCAAGAAGATTTTCTGGGATAGCGGCTGCATTTAAAATAACCAACGGATTATTTTTTCGAGGACTGTTATTATGAATGATTTTTGAAATCAGTTCTTTGCCGGTACCACTTTCACCAGTTATTAATATGGTAGCCGTTGTTGCAGAAATCTGATTAACGACGTTTAATATTTTTTGTATCTTCGGGCTATTGCCAATAATGCCGGACAACCCAAATCTCTCGTCAAGTTGTTTATGTAGTTCCTTGTTACTCCTTATAAGATATTGCTTCTCAACGAGTTTATTAACCTCTGCACGCAAATGATTAATATTGATAGGTTTTAAAAGGTATGTGGCAGCTCCTTTTTGCATAGCATCTACTGCAGTCTCAACCGTACCGTAACCTGTGATCAAAATAACTTCAGCTTCAGGTAATCTTTCTTTTGTTGATTTGAGTATTTGTAGGCCATCAACGTCATGCATAATTAAATCCGTAATTACAATATCCACATCTCCTGTATCTATGATTTTTTGTCCATCCCTGCCACTGGTTGCAATAAGGCATTTGTATCCCATCTTCTGAAGTGCCTCTGCGGTAGCCTTCGCATGATCTTCCTTATCATCAATAACTAGAATAACCGTATGATTTGTCATGTCTTAATAAATTGTTAAGGCTAAGGGTAATTTTATAGAAAAATTTGTACCTTTACCCTCTTCGCTATGAACTGAAACAGTTCCTTTATGTTCTTCAATAATGCGTTTTGTTGTTGGAAGCCCAAGACCTGTTCCAGTCTTTTTAGTAGAAAAATAAACTTGAAATACCTTATCAATAATGTCTTTCGGAATACCGGGACCTGTGTCTGTTATATCTATTTGTATATATTTTTTATTTCCAGATGTGCGTATCATGAGCTCCCCTCCGTTTTCCATTGCTTGTTCTGCATTGATAATAACGTTCAAAATTGCCTGTTTTATTAAGTTGCTGTCTACACGACATAGCGGGAGATGGGCATCGTAACTTTTTAATATCAGTATTTTTTTCTCTTTTATTTCAGGCGTAACAAAATCAACCACATCATCTAAAATTTCATTAATATCATGGTTTTCCAGTTCTAACTTTTGTCCTTTTGCAAATCTTAAATAATCATTTAATATCTCTTCTAAACGTTGAACTTCTTTTTGTAAGGATTGTATCTTTAAGAGTGCCCTTTTGCTGTTTTCTCCTGACAAACTTTGCATATCTTCTTTAAGGAGTTGAAGATTGATATTAAAGGTACTCAATGGATTTTTAATTTCATGGGCAAGGCCTCCCGCAAGGGTGCCAACGAAAGCTAGCCTTTCAGAGTTCATTGCCCTTTTCTCAAGCTCTCTTGTCTTATAAACAGCCCTTCGCATTGAGAAAAAAGCAACTGGAACAAAAACAACAATAGATATTGCTGCCCCAATTAAATACTGAATCACATTTCTTGAATCAAAAAAAATGAGCCAGGAAGATGGTCTGGTCTGTTTTCTCCCTGGCTCAATGATGTTTGTTTATAAATTGTTTTAGGAAGCGATGCGAGTTACTTTTTGAGCTTGTAAACCCTTTGCCCCTTCAACGATATCAAACTCTACCTTTTCTCCGTCTTCCAGTGTTTTAAATCCATCACCGGCAATATTCGAATAGTGAACAAAAACATCCCCACCACCGTCTTGTTCAATAAAACCAAAACCCTTTTTTGCATCAAACCATTTAACTTTACCTATTGCCATTATATTGCTCTCCTATTTTGGAAAATACAACTCAAAACCATTAAAACTCTAACATCAACTTATTTTTTTATCCTTTACGCCTTCCATCTCCTCCTAAAAAGACCAAAAGAAGTAAATAATGGATAAAATATTATATTGTTTTTGCAATTCCTCCTTTTAGTAAATATCTTTAAATAATTCACACAAACCAAATGAAACAGCTTGTATAAGTAAAGTTTAAGATTTAAACTGCCGAAGGTTGCTGTTGGTTTTTTTCTTTAAGGGCGGCTTTTCTGCTTAATTTAACTCTTTTTTGATCATCTATTCCAATTACTTTTATCGAAATTTCCTGCCCTACCTGTACTACATCTTCTACTTTCCCAACGTATCCGTCGGCCAGTTCAGAAATATGTACCAAGCCATCATGGCCTGGAATAATTTCCACAAAGGCCCCGTAT
>MHXP01000083.1:11186-14396 GCA_001824485.1 Planctomycetes bacterium GWA2_39_15
GAAAGTACTTTTCCCACATAAGTCTTGCCGACCAGAACTTCCTCTGTCATACGTTCGATCCACGTTTTCGCTTTTTGTACAGACTCAGCAAGCGTTCCGGAAATAAAAACCGTCCCATCATCTTCGATCTCTATTTTAGCGCCAGTCTCTTCTTGTATCTTTTTGATATTTTTACCGCCCGGACCTATTATCATACCAATCTTTTCAGGATTAATTTTAATCTGCTCTAGTTTGGGTGCATATACAGAGATATCTTTTCTTGGTATTTCGATAACCTTTGAAAGTTCCTGAAGTATATGAAGTCGCCCCTCTTTTGCTTGTGTTAGGGCGTCTCGCATAATTTTCTCAGTAATTCCAATGGTTTTAATGTCCATTTGCAGTGCGGTAACGCCTTTAGCCGTTCCTGCAACTTTAAAATCCATATCACCCAGGTGGTCTTCCGTTCCCAAAATATCCGAAAGAATCCTTACATCATTCCCTTCTTTAACTAAACCCATAGCAATACCAGCAACTGGTGCAGTTATAGGAACACCAGCATCCATCATTGAAAGAGTTCCACCGCAAACTGTCGCCATCGAGGAAGAACCGTTGGACTCCGTAATATCAGAAACAACTCTAATAGTATAAGGAAATTTATTTGATGGAGGTAATACTGCTTCTAACGACCGTTCGGCTAATGCCCCGTGCCCAATTTCCCGTCTGCCAGGACCACGCAACGGCTTTACCTCCCCAACGCAAAATGGCGGGAAATTATAATCCAACATAAATTTCTTTGAATATTCATCCTCAAGGGTATCTACTTTCTGTTCATCCATAGTCGTACCCAAAGTTGCAACCACAATGGCCTGCGTTTCTCCTCTTGTAAATAAAGCCGAACCATGAGTTCTTGGTAATATTCCTATTTCACAACTTATAGGTCTAATATCCTTTAATCCGCGGCTGTCTGGCCTTTTACCCACTTTTATAATCTGGTCGCGAACTACAATTGTTTCTACCCTTTCAAAAATTCCTTTGATGGCTTTTTTTGTCGGGGCGCCTTCATTATCAGCACAATATTCATTTATAATCTGATTTAATATCGCATTTAATGCCTGTTGTCTGGCTTCTTTGCCAGGGGTTTGGCTTTTTTCTAATATATGAGAATAATATTTCTTTTTAATTTCTTCCAAAAGAACCATATCTATTTTTAAGGGTGGGGTAGGTTGTTTTTCTTTCCCACATTTGGACAAAAGTTCCCTTTGGAGTTGTACAATTTCTTTGATAAATGCATGTCCGAACATTATTGCATCTACCATCTCCTCTTCAGGAACTTCTTTGCCTGATGCCTCAACCATTGTAACAGCATTCTCTGTCCCTGAAACTACCAAGTCAATATTGCTCATAGACAGTTCGGAATGTGTAGGATTGATAACAAATTCTCCATTGACCTGACCAACTCTTACAGAACCAGTGGGCCCACAAAATGGAATGCTTGAAACAGACAAAGCAGCAGAAGCGCCTATCATAGCTAGTATATCCGGATCATTTTCCTTATCTGCTGAAAGAACCATGGACATAATTTGAACTTCACGGAGATATGTTTCTGGAAAGAGCGGCCTGATGGGACGATCTATTAACCGCATGGTTAATATTTCTTTTAAGGTAGGTCTTCCTTCTCTTTTAAAGAAACCGCCTGGAAACTTTCCTGCTGCATATGTTTTTTCCCTATATTCAACAGTAAGAGGGAAAAAATCTGCCTCTTCTTTTTCTTCTGGCGCCGATACTGCCGTTACCAAAACCATTGTATCCCCATATCGAACTAATGCGGCGCCATCAGCTTGTTTTGCAATTTTACCTATTTCTATACTAAGTGTTCTTTTGCCGATCAACCTCTCTACTTTACAATACGTCATTTAGACCTCCAACCTATTTATCCATACTCTACTTTGCTTTCGACCAGCAAAAGGAATGAAAAATTTAAATTTTTTATACATTTTAAACAGGGCTATTGTTTCCTCCTAATAATTTTTAATCTATTTACGTATACCAAGCTTACTTATAAGCTTATTATATCTATCCTTGTTTTTATTAGATAGATATTTGAGCAATGCTGACCTATGCCCGACCATTTGAAGTAATCCCCTGCGAGAAGTATGGTCTTTTTTATGCTCCTTCAGGTGTCCACTTAAATGATTGATCCGTTCAGTCAATAATGCTACTTGTACTTCTGGAGAGCCCGTATCTCTTTCATGAACCTTGATATCACTAATAATCTTTTGTTTTACTTCTTTAATTATCATTTACATTAATTCCTTACATAAAATAAATTATTCAAAGCACTTACTAAATATTTGTGTGCATCTATTTAAGTTAATAATATAGCAGAGATTAGATATTCTTTGCAACAAAAAAATTTATAGTTTTTCCTCGACAAGTTTAAGCAGCATCTCTGCATTATCCTTATTTGTTGAAAGGAACGTTATGCCTAATATATTTTTTATTAATAGACAAGAGGTGTAGTGTAGCGCTTTGTTCTGAAAAATATGAATCGTTCCCGAGATAGATTCCTTTTCACCAAAGAAACGCCATAATTTCACTACATCATCAAATGCAAGCCTTGCCGTTTCACTGTCAGAATACCTTACAAGCATAAGCTTAGAGGACTTTGTGTTGGTAGTGAGTCTATATTCTGCGATGACAGCATCAGTTTTTTCGCTTAAGCGAAATACGTTCTTTTCGATAAAGTTGTCAGATACATATATATTATCGAGAATAATCTTCTTATGGAAGAAAACAGGACTTTCCTGAACAAGGTTTTGTTGTGGTAAATAAGACACAATGTTTGGTAAAGATGCCTTTTTATATGGCATTAAATTAATAATGGATTTGCCAATAAAAGTAACTTCCTCAGCAAGAACATCTCCCTGCCTTGGCTCAATCTTTATAAAATATATATCATTCCAGAGATATAGATAATTGTTAAACAGCGCACTTCCATTCCCTACTTTGATATCCGTACCCGTACGATCTTTACTAAAAACTCCAAATGCGTCATCTGAACAGCCAAATTCCCATACCTCAATAAATATTCTTTTGCCCGCTTCCCTTAAATGTTCGGCATTATCGGTGTTTTGTAAGGGCAAACGGCCGTTCGCCCCTGCTTTTAAGTATTCAGTATTGGAAACCCGAATAAAAGAATATGACAAGTAAGGTTCTGCACCTCCATCAATA
>MHXP01000083.1:14402-17232 GCA_001824485.1 Planctomycetes bacterium GWA2_39_15
TATAGCCTGTCCTTTCCTTCGTAGATATTAGGGCTGGCAACCCTTTCCCATTCTCCAATAGTTTCTGGGAAAAAATTGGTTATGAAAGAATCTTTCTGCCGTTCTATTTTTGTTTGAGGTTGAATTCCTTCTACAACGATAGCAGAAGTACCCAAAACGGGACATACCTTTTCACAAAAACCGCAGCCCACACAAACATCCTCCCGAACAAAAGGTCTGCGGATCTCGCGTTGCTGAGCATCTACATAGGTGTTGAAGTGAATTGCCTTTGTTGGCACAGGACACACCTCCTCGCATACGCCGCAGTTAAAATCCTGCCATTTTTTCTCTAGCTCTGGAAGTCGTGAGTAGCCCACCCATGGAATACAACGATTATGGTTTATTCGCGCCTTACCCAAAGCGATTTCGCGTTTTTCCTCAAGAGGCAACCGTGTTAATGCCCCTGAAGGACATACACGGGTACAGAGAACGCAACCGTAATCACAATAACCAATACTTGGAATGAGTTTGGGAGTCCACACACCTTCAATGCCAGCTTCCAACAAAACAGGATGCAGTCCGTTAGTCTTGCAGACCTTCATACACTCCCCGCAACGTATACAAAGCGCAAGAAACTCCTTTTCATTCACAGCGCCAGGCGGACGGATAATAGAAACCTTCCCCTTATTAGAGGCTTTTACATGGTTTAACTTCATTAAAGGTGTAATTACTGCGCTGAGTAACCCTGTAAAAATAAATGCCCGTTTTGATAAATCAACAGTTTGCCGTTGTTCAACGGGTTGTCTGTTCGAAAAAGTAATACTGTTTTCCGGACATACCTTCTGGCATGTTATACACAGGATACACTCGCCGTCTTTCGTGCCTTTCCCATCATTTCCTATCGCACCCATACCACAATTCTCAACGCACAAACCACAGTTAGTGCATGAGGAAGAAACATTTCTCTTGAATAATGACCAGTCTGAAAATAGCGCAAGGATGGCTCCCATGGGGCATATATTTCTACACCAGTACCGCCTGAATACCATGCCAGCAGCGATTAACAGAACAAATACCATGAGAAGAATTCCATGTGCCCTGAAGAATGGTGCATGATAGGCAAAAAGTATTTCCTGGGTAAATTTATGGATCAAGGCGAAGGAATACCCTATCAGGGGAATAGCTCCAAGGTAACCAAAAAAACCATTGATGAGGTTGATGATATATGGATGGATACTTATTGCATATACGCTGGTTGTAATAGAGAGGGGATCGAACCAACCAACGCATTGTAAGCCAAACAGCAGACCGATCAAAAGAAATGCCAGGAGATAATACTTAAACCTGCGGCCATCGTAGAGGTTTTTTTGAGATTTCTTCCTCAAACCTGCAAAGAGACGGTCGGTAATATCTATGGTAGTTCCCAGCGGACAAATCCAGGCGCAGAAGAAACGCCCGAAGGGAATCGTAAGAAATAACACAATAAAGGCAGGCCAGTACTTCAGGATAAATGTCTTTGCCGCCACCATCGCTCCGATAGCAGAAAGCGGGCTCATGCGGAGGAAAATATTTGCCGAAAGGTCTTTTTCCGTGAGAGGGTCTAAAAAGAGAAGCAGATATATAAATATGGAAAATGAGAGATATTGAGAAATTTTACGTGCATAATACACCCAATTGTTTTTGCTATGTTTATTTTCCAATTCCATTCTCTATATATAGATTAAACGTGTATTTCCTCAAAACCTTTTAATCGGTAATCAATCTCCCCTAATCCCTGCTCGTGTGATTCCCTGATGTATCCCACGTCCGCAGGTTGCATGCCAAACAAAATAGCGCCGTAGGCGTCTACTGCAACTGGGTCGGTGCTTACGATGATTCGTCTTGCACGTTCCACAGAATTATCAACATCATCCAGTCTCCCGCCCGTAGGCCCATGATTTTTCAGAATTCTGAAGGCATCGAGAACCGTAAGGTCTATTTTGACGAATTTATTGAGATCTGCAATCTTTGGGTGTATATCAGTATGCAGGCTACCACGGTCGCCGCCAATCATACCAAAAACGTTTTTGAGTCCCATGGAAAGCCTTGACGTGCCATGTTGTTTTGCAATGGGGACATTAATAAGCACGTCCACTTCATTGGCGTATACCATTTCTTCATAAAAAGGCCAAGATTTCAAGACCTTACCGTCAGCAATTGTAAAGTCTCTAAAACGGCTTTTATCTATATAGGACACCTCCGCGCCAGCCTGCCGTGCAGTCGTGGCAATACCACTGTTTTCGTAAGAAGGTTCCGGGTTTGCAGAACAGGTATGATCCATGACCTTTACCCGGCTTGCCCCTGCCTCCCGACACAATTCCACAAGCGCAGCTACTACAAAAGGGTTGGTATTGGCTGCAAATTCAGGCTTTTGATTCCATGCAATATTAGGTTTAATAATAACCCTGTTGCCCTTTGAAACAAGCTTATCCATACCACCCAGAGCGTTCATGGCGCGGCGTACCATCTCTTTTACTGCTGTGGACTCATCAGTAGAATTTAAACCGTCTCCATGAACAACAACCAGTCCAGATTTTAACTGGTGCTCCTTGAGTCTTTTTATGGTAGGCTTTTTCTTGAGGTTGTTCAAATAAGACAGACCATAAACACCTGCACCAACAGCAATGCCAGTCTTTAAAAAAGTCCTGCGTGAAATTTCGTTACCTTTGTACAATGTATTCTCCTAATTTGATCCTTGTTTGTTAATAGGAAGCTATACAATTAGGTGATTATAAAAGATTTGACACTAAAAAGCACAACTTACGAACGATTAAGTGGAATAGAATAGTATGTCTATTGTTATATCTAAATT
>MHXP01000084.1:0-1659 GCA_001824485.1 Planctomycetes bacterium GWA2_39_15
AGTCACCTCATCGACAAAACTTGAAGTTCAAACCCTTTTGTGGGCTCTTGAAGATTTCCAAAAAGAAGTATCAGGCTCAAGGTTCGGAACACTGGATGTATATTCCGATTCTCAGTGTGTGACAGGGCTACAGCGAAGGAGATCTCAATTGGAAATGAATGGATTTTGTAGTAAGGGAACGAATCGTATATTAAAGAATGGTTGTCTCTATCGTAAGTTTTACGAGTTTCATGACACCCTGGGATTTGAGATTATTAAGGTGGTAGGACATTCTCGTTCTTGTTCTCATGATTCTATTCATCGTATCTTTTCGTTTGTAGACAAAGAAGCTAGAAAGGCGTTAAAGCTTTGTATGAAGGGATTCCAGGCAGAAGGCTTACAATCTGATATAACGGAAGTGTAAAATAAAAAAGTTAAAAGGCAAATTTCAAAATCACTGTTGCATAAGCAACAAATATCTCATCATCAGAGACAAACCCACTATTCAAATTCTATTAGCAAGGGGGTGCTAATAGCATGCTAATAGAATTTATGGCAAGCGGTAACGCGCCCAGCGGTGTTTGCTATCTCTTTAATAATTTCCCTTGTGTTCTGGCAGCTTGTATGGCACTTGGGTTGGATGTGAAGACAAGAATATCTGGTACTGTTGCAAAGTCGCCATCATCAGTAATTACCTTCACTATGCCTGCTTTCGTAATTGATTCGAGAATAAATAGATCGTAACCGTCAAGAATTTGTGTTGAGAGTCTGGATAAGGCAGCATCCGTGGTAAGTTTGTTTATTTGAATATCAACTGTTTGACTCATATTTTCTACCAAGCCCCAGGCGGCTTGTATTTCGGATACAACATGAGTACGTTCAATTGGATGGTTATGACGGAATTCCTTCTTTTTGTTTTTGTCGAAACCAGATGCCTTTGAAAAGATTTCCAACTCGGTTCTTTCGATTAAATGAGCTAATTCAGCTAAAGAAAGCCCACATTTGTGCAGTTGACTTTTTGCTGAAAGGGCCTTGTTAATATACGATGGATAATCCTTTGTCTGATAATTTTTAGGTGCGCGAGTATAGGTTAGCCAATACCATACATTAGTATCAACCAGAAAGATATTGTCAGGTTTTGGGATATCTTGCCGAATATCAACAACATCTGCCTGGATGGTATAGTTGATTGCCATTATTTATTCTCTGCCTGTTCAAGCAGGACTTCGTCTTGTGCCTTCCTGAAATTCTCATCAGAGTAATACTGTTTGGAATTTTCAATAACGCGTTTGAGAACTGCCAAGCCAGCGGGGACTAAATTGAATACCTTGAGAAGACGATTCAGGTCTTCTGACTTGATATCTTTCAGCAGTTGGCCAATAGCGGCATTGAAAAACGGTGATGCATACACACCAACCTTTGCGAAATTAAGCGCTACCGGGTGACCAGCTAATAACTCTGGATGAATCAGGTCATATATTTTTTGACCATCTTCCATAGTAATGCAGTTTTCGCCTATTAATTCGTATATGTCTAACTTCATAATAAAATCTCCAATTTTTAGAAGAGAGGCTCTTCTGGAACTTCAGAAGCGAAATGGTAGTAAGATTCATCACATCGGAAACTGATATTTACAAGTGTACCTTCAAAAAAAGTCTGCCGATTCATGAAAATTTCCTG
>MHXP01000084.1:1733-4463 GCA_001824485.1 Planctomycetes bacterium GWA2_39_15
GCGTTTCATCAATTAAAGCATACCCTTCGTGGCTAAATATTTCAAGCTTTCCTTTATTGATCTTTACAAATTCCTTGAGCAAATCGAGTCCCATCCCGCGACTCGTTCCATTAGGCTTGGTTGTCGTACCCGGCAGAAAAGCCCATTTTATGCAATTTGCTGCACTGAAAGACTGTACGCGGTTGTCCTTACTGAAGAATAAGCGGACGTTAGAAGGAATGCCAACCCCAAAATCTGCAACAGTCAATTGTAGCTCTTTACGCCTGGGATAATGTTGCCCACAACTGAATATACCTATAGGTGACTGGGCATGTTCAAAGGCATTGGTGTAAATCTCCCAAACCCTACCAGCAATGGCGTTTTGCAGTAGTTCACTGACGTGAACCCATCCTCGTCCCAGCCACTTGACTTTCAGATAGTCCATCATACTATTTTTATCTAGGACTTTATCCTCTCGATAGGGAATTGAGTTTCCTGTCCAAGGGTCGCCTCCGTGTTTAAAAGCAGCCAAAAAACCATTTTGTCCAAGGTTTGTTAAAATGTTATTTTGCAGTGTATTCCAATTAAATGTAGCGTTGCCGGAGCGGGATTCGATCAAGCGAGCTAAACCACCGAGAAAAGCCACAGCATTATGTCGTAAAAATCTACAAGGAGAAAAATCGAAAGTAACATCCAATGAGTCGCTGTTTACCTGGTTCCAAAGATTGAAAAGTGTATCGAAATCATCTGGTCGGTCATTGATTGTAGGAATAGAAAGGGTTATTTTCACAACTCTCCCCGAAATGCCTTGAACAGCAGGGCAGGTGTAAAGGTCGCCAATTCGACTTCAGTCTCATCTTGCAACCTTCTGAGTTCCTCGGCTTTTGACTGGAGACTGTTAAGGTAATCTACAATACGACGTTGCTCGTTTTTGTCCTTGGGAAATGGAACTTCCAGATTAGCCAGTTTTGTTCCATTCATATTGGGACGATTCCCTTCATCTATACCTGATGAAACAGCAGACCAATAAGTGGAGGACTGAAAATACCAATAAAGAAATTCGGGCAAGATTGAATGACCGACACGGAGACGAATCAAATAAGACGCAAATACTGCTTGGGGTGGGTCTATTATGAGAAAACTTTTGCCTGTCGTAGCACCCGTACGGGCAAAAACTATATCTCCGACTTTAAGACGATACTTGTCTATATCATCACACTGGCAATAAGGGACGTTGTTCCAGTCAACCTTGCCATTTTGAATATCTGTAATGCGGAGAAATTTAGGCCCTACGGGTTCGTGGCTTGCCGATTTGGTGTAACCATACTGTGGCTTTTCGCAAATGTCAATAATCTTCTTAGTTATCCATCCGTGGTTCAGCCCGTCTCCAAACACCGATGCAATAGCGGCTGGAATATATCTTTCGATTTCTTCTATTGCAGCTTGCCTTAGTTTGTGGGTTTCCTCAACTCGACGAGTCAGTTCTTCAATCCGCGCTATAATACGATGCTGTTCAGGTAATGGTGGAACAGAGATTTCTACATTTTCTAATTGTTCTCGTTTAATAGCAGTAAAACCACCGCCTTGATCACGCACAGATGCTGCTATATCAGATTCAATATTTCTGATTGCATATAAAAGATATTTTGGAACAACTTTATCTTTGCATCTTATAGCAGCGAGCCCCCCGACCAATACAACACTCCCGATCAGCAAGATTTGTTGGGCCAACGGGTGCGCGCACTGAAATTAGAACATCATCCTTTACAGCAATACGGTTTGGAGCGCTACAATATTTGTTTACAACGGGATGGAGTATGCCAAATTCTGTTTTCCCTTGAAAGAATGGCAGACCAACACCATTCAGGTTATAGGTATTTGATAGGGGAGATTGCCCCATGATAAGATCAAAATAATTTTGATTACCGATTTTTTCCCATTCCCATCCCTCAGGCAACTCATACCTTTCCATTGCCGTTTCCTTCCAATAACAATTCCTGCATTTCACGTATCAGGTCGAATATCCGCTCTTCCTTTGTAACAACTGATTCTAATATTTCTTCGGGTTCTGGATGTTCGATCTTTTCTGGTTTTACAAGCCCAAGACCTGAAAGGGTCATATTGAAGCCTTTCTCCTCGATACGTTTTGCAGGAACAAGCCAGGCTCGCCCTTTCTCAGTCTTGCGTTTTGGCCATTTGGCTAATAAATCTGGAAAATCGTTGCGATATTGAGGGCCAAATTTCCGTGATTTACTGAGTGAGGAACCGTCGCCATCAAGACGGTAAAACCACACGTCTTTTGTGGGTTTGCCGGTTTTTTGGAAGATAAAAAAACAAGTGGGATTCGGTGTATAAGGTTCAAACATTCCTTTGGGTAAGGTGACAACGGCCTGGAGATCGAATTCCTTTAAAAGTCTTCGTTTTACTTCTATGTGGCTATTTGTATCGCCAAACAGGATTCCGTTAGGGAAGATGATACCAGCCCGACCTCCTAAACTTAAACTGCGTAAGGCATGGGCAAGAAAAAGTACGTATTTATCTCCTTTTTCTATCCTGAGAGATCGTTTTGCGTCAGAGCGATCTCCGGAGAAAGGAGGATTTTCCAGGATCACATCGAACTGCACTTCGTCCCATTTATCTTCGCTGCCGCAAATGGAGTCGCGGCAAACCAGGGGTGAATAATCAAACTGGTGGAGGACGGCATTCATGGCCGCCATACGCAGAATGTCGGCATCGCCTTCAAAGCCATGG
>MHXP01000084.1:4487-7729 GCA_001824485.1 Planctomycetes bacterium GWA2_39_15
CATTGTTTGCGGGTAAGTTTATCTCCATAGCCTCTGCGTACTGGCATACCATAAGGACCTGTAACTTCACGAATTAATTCGGGGCTAGCATTAGCAAGCCGGATATGTTCATACGCTGCTATGAGAAAGCCGCCAGTACCACACGCGGGATCACAAACGGTCTCGCCAATTTTTGGGTCAACCATTTCAGTAATTACCCGGACAAGATGGCGTGGGGTGCGAAATTGGGCAGCCTTTTTCTGGCTTCCAAGATCGCTGGAAAGAATTTCGAACAAATCCCCTTTAACGTCTGCATCTACAGCAATAAAAGAAATGGGTGAAATTACATCTACTGCCCTACGTAAAGTTGCTCCATCAGGTATAAGTACAGATGCGTTTGCGAAGATAGCTCTTGATCCTTGAGAAAGAAGCGGATGTTCGGCAAGCTGAGGTAAAGTATCACGTAAAGTACGGAGCATACGTTCGTTGTCGGGATTTGAAGTCAAGACACTCCATCGCAAAGGTTCAAAATTAACCTCCCTGCCACTAATCTTAAATTTACCGAACAGGGTTTTGTAGTTGCCGTTCCCACTTTCCTTCTGTTCTGTGTCCCTTTCTTCTAACATTTTCAAAAACAGAAGGTAGGAGATTTGTGCTACGTAGGTAATTGGGTTAGCGACTCTTGACTCCCACATTATTTTACACAGTCTTTTTAATGTATTTTGC
Organism: Planctomycetes bacterium GWA2_39_15; assembly: GCA_001824485.1. Classification (GTDB taxonomy): domain Bacteria; phylum Planctomycetota; class Brocadiia; order Brocadiales; family Brocadiaceae; genus 2-12-FULL-39-13. The sequence continues at coordinate 5,193 of MHXP01000084.1, forward strand.
AGTTCTCCAGAATCCATCTTTATCCCTTTCAAGCTAAGACACGGACAAAACGTAGGGGCGTATTGCAATACGCCCCTACACCAGCATAATAACAATGATATTCATGTACAATTACGCCGCAAGCAGGCTATTCAATTCTTCGATAATTTTAGCAAGATTTTCTTTGCCAAAAAGTTGTTCCATACGCACTCGGCCTCCCCAAAGGGAAAACGGGGGTTGGCTGAACATTCGCATTTCTACGGTATCTCCAGCCAATACACGTGATTGTAAGAGTCGGAGCATCTGTGCCTGTTCGGGTTTAATGCTATCGGAATGCTCAGCAACCCATGTATTGAAAATATTTTTGATTCTCTCTTCACGGGTAGGAAATTTATATTTGCCAAGGGCTGCACGAATAAAGTCTGTGAGAGAACCCGTAGGCTGCTCAAATGCCTTGCGCAAGGTTTTTTCATCAAAGTAATATTCTGGAGAATTTAACCGTCTGGCCAACGCTTCCCACTCTTGCTCTGTCAACTCGTTACCTCCAAATATCTTTTGCACTGCCGGATCTGTTCTGTGGAGTTCCACAATCTTTTCAGCCCATTTTTCCTGATAGGTCTTTCGATCCATAGCCAGACCATCCGGCCCAACAATGATTGTTTCCCTTCGGCGGAATTCATCTTCCAACAAACCTTCTTCGATAAGCACAAATTCATGTGTCTTTTTTTCTTCAGACTGTGGCTGAGGGATCGGTTCAGGCGGAATTCCTCCTGCTTGCTGAGCAGACAGGCGTGTGCCAATTACTTTAGGACGATGATACTCAACTCCTGGGTCATTGAATCTCTCAGTATTTCCTACAAAATCATAAATCAAAAAATAAGGACATAATAGGAATTATGAGAGGCTTAAGAGGATTATTCCTCTATGGCGAAGCATTTGACTCAGAACCGACAGAAAAGCAATTGCAAACTACCGTTAGAAAAGACTTAGAGTTTGCAATCAAGCAATTCCCACAAAATAAGGAAATAACCAAATGTTTATTTTGGATATTTAAAGAAAGCAATCCACCTAAAGCATGGCAATACTTAGTTCAATGTATTGTAAATGGCGGTGAAGATATTTATGAAGCTGAAGATTTCATTGAGGGTATAGATGCTCAGTTATTTGAGAGTTTTCTAATTGATTTTCAGGAGAAATTAAGCGGTTATTCTATTTCACAGAGATTATCTAAGTCTTTGTTATGCCCAATTATTAGTAGGCTATCTAAAGATAAAAGGGAACAATCCAAATAAATGATTCAAATGTTGAATTGGCCTGGGGAATAGTGAAAAAACTTTTGAATGAGGTTAAATGAAACAGTGGAGGAAGGGGACGAATCTTTCAAATTTATAAATTATATCCGAAGGGAAAAGTTCGAGGGTGTATCTTTGTCATCATCAAAGACGAGGATTATTCACAAAAACCTGATAAACAAGCCGAAGTCCATGATTTGGAAAAACAGATTGACCAGCTTGTCTATAAACTCTACGCCCTCACCACAGAGGAGATTGCAATTGTGGAGGGGAAAGATGAATGAATTATAGTGGCAATAAAATCGTTAATTAAGTATAGTTGATTCAAAACCTTTGGAGACAAAATATGAAGACAGCAAAGTTGAGCATTGACATATCAGGGGATGTGTATTCCACCCTTGAGATAGAGGGATACACAAAGGCAAAGCTTGAAAAAAATGCAAGGCAAACCCTTGCAATAAGCCTTTTCTCAGATGGAGTGTTATCTTTTGGCAAGGCGGCAGAGCTTGCCGGCGTGAACAAATGGAAATTCATGGACCTTTTAAGAGAAAAGAAAATTACATTTTATGAACCTACTGAGGGGGAAATATTAGATGAATACAAACTTATAGGCAAAGTAGCTGGGGGAGTAAAGCGTGCAGGTCGTAAGTAACTCCTCCCCTTTAATTGTACTCACTAAAATCAACCGCATAGACCTTTTAAAACATCTATTTACTGCTGTTTACATTTCTGAAGAGGTTTATAGGGAAGTTTATAAGATTAAGAAAGGGCATTGCCCAAGATGGATAAAGGTTCTAAGTTCAAGGTACGTCTTTGCTGTCACGAAAGACGAGAATTACTTGCAAAAATTGATAAGCAAGTCAAAGTCTACAGAGTCTACGACTTGCCTGCACACCTGTATGTGTTCGCACTCAGACACACCACGCGCAAGCAGGTTTGGAAAAAAACATTGACCAGCCTGTCTATAAAAACTTTACAACCTCATCACCACAGAGGAGATTGCCATTGTGGAAGGCAGCAGATGCATAATGGCCACAAATGTTTCAAAATCAATTTGAGAAAGCAGCTAGTGGGTTTGTTATAATAAGAAAAGTAATTAGAGTATTGAATGCACGTTTTAAAAATAGAGAGGAGGTTTGTAAAATGAATACGGCAATTGAGAGAATAGTGATTGATCCAAAGATATGCAGTGGGAAACCCTGTATTAAACGCACAAGAATACCCGTACATATAATACTCGACCTTCTTGCCGCTGGAGAAGATTTT
>MHXP01000085.1 GCA_001824485.1 Planctomycetes bacterium GWA2_39_15
GACCGTGGATGCAGATATATTTGTCCATTATTTGATCTCCAGCAGGTGTTTTATGCCTCTCAGCGGGATAATTATCCAATCAGGACGATTGTTTAATTCGTACCCGATTTCATAAATTGCTTTTTCCAGGAGATATGCCTTTAACATGAGGTTAAGCACCTCCCTGTCCTTTGGTATAAAGGAAGCATTTCCTGCTGTGTTCAGGTATGACTTTAAAAAGGTTCTGCCGACGTATCTGTACCAAAGACCTATCCATGTCTCAAGTCTGGGAATGTCTTCCGGTCTGACGGATGCATGTTTCAGAAGTGAGGCATAGGCAGCGTAATGAAAAGACCGGATCATACCAGCAACATCTCTCAGAGGAGACCTTTTTATTCTTCTTTCGCTCAAAGTCCTTGCTGGTTCTCCTTCAAAATCTATAATAACAAAGTCATTCCCTGTAAAGAGCACCTGTCCAAGATGATAATCTCCATGTATCCTTATCTTCACAGCAGATATCTTACTCTTTAAGAGAGCAGCAAAACAACCTGTTATTGCTTTTTCGTGATTCAATATTTCGCCGGTCAATCCTTTGACAGTATCCGGCAGATTGTTCACATTTTTTCTGAGGAGTGTAAGATTCTTTTTTGTAAGAGCTTGCATAGACTGATACAGAGACCTTTGATAAAGCGCTGAGAAAGGTTCTGGCGTAAAATTCGGATCTTCTGTTTCTGAAGAAAGTGATACATGGAGTTCGGCTGTCCTTTTACCCAGAAGTGTTATCATTTCAAGAAGCGCTCCTCCAATTATTTCCTGAAGGATAGGTATTTCCTGAAAGGAGACTTCCAGAAAAGAGGAGGCAATTGTTGGCATTTCCTGAGTTTCGCATTTTTTGGAAAGGACACAATCGATATATCTCCCCAGAGAATCAAGAACATAAGTCCACGCATCTCCCTGATTGGGGACATAGGCCTGAAGGATACCGACAAGTATGGGTTCAGCGTCTTGTCTTTTGTATTCTATTGCCCCTGCAAACGGTGGAATGTTTGGGGAAAAAATCTTCTCCGTGAGAAATCTTTCCATTTCTAACTCTGGATTTGTTCCTTCGTCAAGACGTCTAAAAAGTTTTAAAAAGAGCGCTTTGCCGTAAAGAAAGGATGAATTACTCTGTTCTGCCTTGAGAACCTGTGATTTTTCCAGAAGGAGCGCTTTTAACATATACTTTTTAATAGTTTTGCCAGTATTAGAGACAAGACCTCCCCGGAGACCTCGAACAGCATGTCTCCTTGAAAACATTCGGAGCAGATGTTTCCTGAATTCTTCATCATAAATACTATCGTAGATTATCCCTTCGCCACTTTCGGTCTTAAGATGCGCAACTACCGCATGAAAATTTTCCACAACAATTCTTTCTGCCTTGTCTCCAGATGCAAAAGATAGCGGGAGAAGGTATTTTTCTGATAATCCTGTGGTATACCTAACCTCAAGAAAGAGCATTTGTGCAACACAAGAATCTTCTCTTATGGTGATATTTTCAATAATTTTAATTTCTTGCATTACCTGGGACTTGCCGCCAAACCATCTGCATCTATTAATATAAGACGGTAATATTTCCCTTTCTATAGTTTCCTTCATTTTCCATTCGAGAACTACTTCCCAGCCCCCTTTTACGCTCAATTCCGGAATAGTCCGTATATTTTCGAACCGCATGCTATATTCTTCTTTTTGTAACACAAACCAATAATAATCATGACGGCCGAGGGTAAGCACGTAAGGCGTATTCGTTACCCTGGGGAATTTATTTCTGCTGAATACCTCCTCAGGATAGCATCCTGAGAACCGAGAAAGATCAAGTTCTACTGCCTGGGAAAATCGCGAGAGATTAAATACCATAAGAATGCTCTCTTCCTGATACTTACGTATAAATGCGAGCACTTTTGGATTGTCGGGAAATAAAAATTCTATACTTCCCCTTCCAAATGCCTTAAAACGCTTCCTCATCGTTATAACTCGTTTCATCCACCAGAGGAGTGATGCCTGATTTTTTTCCTGATTCTCTACATTAACTGCTTCGTAATGATACTCCGGGTCCATGATGATGGGAAGATAGAGTTTTTGCGGATTTGCTCTGGAAAAGCCAGCGTTCCTATCTACATTCCATTGCATGGGCGTTCTTACACCGTTTCTATCACCAAGATGGTAATTGTCTCCCATCCCGATTTCATCCCCGTAATAAATAATGGGAGTGCCGGGGAGAGAAAAGAGGAGGATATTCATAAGTTCTATTTTTCGTCTGTTGTTTCCAAGCAGTGGGGCAAGACGCCTTCGAATGCCAAGATTTATCCTGGCAACCGGGTCATGGGCATATATCCTGTACATATAATCTCTTTCTTCATCGCTTACCATCTCAAGGGTAAGTTCATCGTGATTCCTCAGGAAGAGCGCCCACTGGCATGTTTCAGGTACTGAGGGAGTCTGTTCCATGATATCAATTATGGGAAACCTGTCTTCCATCCAGATAGCCATAAACAGCCTGGGCATCAAGGGGAAGTGGAATGCCATATGACACTCATCTGCATTCCCAAAGTAGGCAACCGCATCCTCAGGCCACTGGTTTGCCTCTGCAAGAAGCATCTTGTTTTCAAATGCGCTACCTACATGTGCCCTGAGCTTCTTCAGGAATTCATGAGTTTCCGGCAGATTTTCACAGTTTGTTCCCTCGCTTTCAAAAAGGTAAGGAACGGCATCCAAACGCAATCCATCAACACCCATATCCAACCAGTAATTAATGACTCTCAGCATTTTTTTCCGTACAAGGGGATTGCTATAGTTTAGATCGGGTTGATGCGAGAAAAAGCGATGCCAGTAGTATGCCTTTGCCGCGGGGTCCCACGCCCAGTTTGATACCTCAAAGTCCTTGAATATAATTCTTGCGTCTTTATACCTCTCTGAAGCATCACTCCAGACATAAAAATCTCTCATGGTCGAACCCGGTTTAGCCTTTCTTGATAATTGAAACCAGGGATGCCGGTCGGACGTATGATTTAAGACAAGTTCTGTAATGACCCTTATGCCCCTTCTATGCGCTTCTTTGATAAACTCTTTGAAATCTCTTAACAAGCCATAATCAGGGTGGACGCCAAAATAATTTGCTATGTCGTACCCATCGTCTTTAAGGGGAGACGGATAAAATGGCAACAACCAAACGGCCGTCACACCGAGATTCTCCAGGTAGTCTAACTTTTCGGTTAGTCCTTTAAAATCCCCGATTCCGTTACCATTGGTATCGTAAAAGGCCTTTACATGAAGTTCGTATATAATGGCGTCCTTATACCATAAAGGATCGCCTTCGGAATAAACTTCTTTCAGATGCATTAATAGAATTCCTCACATAAAATAGTCGAAATCTGTTTCTCTTTTTAATCTCTTTCTTACCTTGAAAATATGGGCAGGGAAGGTATTGGGTCTGAGTTCCACATAATTTCTTTCTCCATGCCAGACATATTTGTCATCGGTTAACAAATCATGAACCATATATGGATGATCCTTGTCTATTCCCAATGCACTTATAGGGACATTTACCCAACCAGACTGGAGGTGATATGGATCGAGGTTTACCACCATAAGCATTATATTGGAAAAATCCTCCGTTGCCTTTCCATAAAAGAGAAGAAAATCATTATCCACGTCATAGAAGCGCACATTCAATGTGGATTGAAGGGCTGGATTTTCATTACGTATCCTGTTGACACGGGCAATAAAATCTTTGATGTTACCCTGTCTGTCCCAATCCCAGTTCTTTAACGCATATTTTTCAGAATTGAGATACTCTTCCTTTCCGGGGATCGCCTCATTAACACAGAGTTCAAAGGCAGGACCAAAAATGCCATAGTTAGATGACAACGTCGCTGCAAGAACAAGCCGTATCATAAAGGCGGTTCTTCCTCCGTACTGGAGATGCTCCGGAAGGATATCGGGTGTATTAGGCCAGAAGTTAGGCCTGAAATACTCCCTGGTTTCTGTCCGGGTAATTTCAGTAATATACTCTACAAATTCTCTCTTGGTGTTTCTCCAGGTGAAGTACGTATAGGATTGTGTGAAACCAAGCTTTGCCAGATAGTACATAATTTTTGGCCTTGTGAATGCCTCAGAAAGAAAGATAACTTCAGGATACGTACCCTTTATTTCCTTTATCAACCATTCCCAGAAGGCAAACGGCTTTGTATGAGGATTATCTACCCTGAATATGCGAACCCCCTTTTCTATCCAAAAAACAACGATGCTCTTTAATTCCTCCCACAATTGCTGCCACCGTTTTGTTTCAAAGTTTAAAGGGAGGACATCTTCATATTTTTTGGGCGGATTCTCGGCATGCTGTACTGAACCGTCGGGACGCCATTTAAACCATTCGGGATGTTCGGAAACGTACGGATGGTCTGGCGAGCACTGGAAAGCGATATCCATTGCTATTTCAATTCCACACTCTTTGGCCTTACGTACCAGTCTTTCGAAATCCTCAGGAGTTCCAAGCTGTGGATGAAAGGATTTATGTCCACCTTCAGCCGACCCTATTGCCCACGGGCTTCCTACGTCGCCTTGAGCAGTTACAGATAAATTATTCTTCCCCTTACGGTTTGTCTTTCCGATAGGATGAATGGGAGGGAGATAGAAGACATCGAAGCCCATTTTTGCTATTTCCGGAAGGACGTTTTCACAATCTTTGAATGTCCCATGTTTATCGGCTTCTGGAGAATACGACCTTGGGAATCGCTCATACCAGGCGCTAAAAAGCGCCCTGGGTCTGTCTACAACAACGGTGAGGTCCATTCCATATCTTGTAACAAACCTTCTGTCCTGGTATTTGTTCATTAAATCGATGAGTTCCCTGCTCAACGCAACGGATATTGCCTTCTCGCTGTTTTCCCCATTCCCGAATAACCTTAAAAACTCAAGCAATTTTGAATGGTCATCGCCCGTTGCTAACTTTGACATATTTTCAATGTGTTGAATCCCTGAAAGGATATCAATTTTTATATCCTGATTAGCCTCATATTTCTTTTTGATATCGTTTTGCCATGTTGTGAAACAGTCAATGCCACCCTCTGCCGTATAGAAATAAATCCCCATCTCTTCAACAATAAATTCACCCTGCCAGCGGTCATTCTCCACAAACCGCATGGGAACTTCGCGCCAATTTTCCTCTTTTTGTCCTCTGAATAATATATTTGCCCATATTGCATCGTGTCCGTCAGCGAAAACATCTGCCATAACAACGACCTTTTCACCAACTACCCTCTTGACGGGAAAACGCCCGCCATCGATCTCCGGATTTAGCCTTTCTATAACAACTCTTTTTCTTCCCTCAATATGCATTGAAATATCCCTTACACAAGATTAACGTACCGTATCAACGGTTCTCCTTATTATACATAACAAAACCAAATCCCCTTATGGTTATTTCATCCCCGGCGTTTAGTTCCTTTGGGAGAAGCGAACCGGGGCCATTCCATATCGTTTCTGAGGAATCTATCATTTTCTCCCACCCTCCATCAAGAACGGGAGGAATTATTTTAACCCTTGAACAGTTGAAATTAAAAATAATAAAAACATGAGTGGAGTCTTTCCATCTTCTCATAAATATAATCTTTTCCCCTTCAAGACCATTCACAGTCAGGTTTTTTTTGTCAAGAGATGAAAGGGCAGGGATTGTTTTTCTTAACGATAGAAGATGCTTATAAAAGTCCATTAATACCTTGTGCCTGTCTTTGTTTCTTTTCTCCCAGTCCATTTTTGACTTAAGAAACGTCTCTACGCTTTGCGGATCTGGCGGTTCTTCCTTCCAGCTAAAATTACGGAACTCTGCTTTCCTTCCCTGTCGTACAGCTTCAATAAGGGCAGGATCAGAATGGCTTACAAAATACAGGAAAGGAGAATCCTCCCCATATTCTTCACCCATAAAAAGAAGTGGGATATATGGGGAAAGAAGAACGACTC
>MHXP01000086.1:0-4018 GCA_001824485.1 Planctomycetes bacterium GWA2_39_15
CACGTAACCGCTTATCCTGTTCAATAGCATCATTAAGCTCCGAGTATGAATTAGCCACTTCCATTGATGCGATGTACAACTCAAACCGTTGGGCAAAATGCGGATCGTTTTCACACGCCTTTGTTAAAGGGCAAATTGAGGTTGGATAGTCTAAAACAAAGGTTGGATTGCACAATGTGTGTTCTACCACCTGTTCAAAGATATTATTGGCCATATTGTCCCTGTCCACACCCTTGGTCTCGAGCCCTAATTCCTTTGATTTTCTAATTAAACCCTCCTCATCTTCAAAACTCACGCCGCCGTGTTCTTTCAATAATTCACAAAAGGTAGCACGACGCCAGGGCGGAGTCATATTAATTTTTCGTTCCCCAAAAGGGATTTCATATCCGCCATACAGTTCTTTTACAAGTGATGTTATAAGACTCTCGGTAAGTTCCATCATGCCATTATAGTCGCTGTACGCCTGATAAAGTTCCATCATTGTAAATTCAGGGTTATGCCGCGTGGAGATACCTTCATTTCTGAAATTGCGGTTAATCTCATATACACGCTCCATCCCTCCAACAAGAAGTCTTTTCAGATAAAGTTCAGGCGCAATTCTCAGATAGAGATCAATATCAAGCGCATTGTGATGTGTGATAAAAGGTCTTGCAACAGCGCCGCCGGGAATGGACTGCATCATGGGCGTTTCAACTTCTACGAAACTGCGTTCATCAAGAAACATCCTGATGTGTTTCATAATCTTGATACGCTTCAGAAAGGTCTCCATCACTTCCGGATTCGTAAACAAATCCACGTAACGCTGACGATGTCTTAGCTCCACATCCTTAAGTCCATGCCACTTCTCAGGCGGCATTAACAGGGATTTTGCCAGAATGGTGAAATCGTCAGCGTAAATGGTAATTTCACCGGTACGAGTCTTAAACAGGACTCCTTCCACACCTACAATATCACCAAGATCCAGCAATTTAAACATCTCAAATTTTTCAGGACCTACTTTATCGAGTTTTATATAAACCTGCATTTTCCCAGTCCAATCCCTGATATCTAAAAATGCAGTCTTGCCGTGTGGACGCATTGTTGAAATGCGTCCTGCTGCTTTGACCTTTATATCGTTTCTTTCTGCCACAAAACACTCAACAACTGACTTTATAGGCTGCGTATTGTCGTATCGTTTACCGTAGGGCTCTATTCCGCTTTCACGCAGTTTTTGAAGTTTATCAATACGTTCCTGTTCAAATTTATCCATTAGTCTTTATATCCCAAAAAAATATAAGCATGATTTAAAATTAAGTAACAATTTAGTTTTTTGTAAAATACCAATATAAACCGTATTTCTCACATACTAATGTCTTACAAAGGAACATGAAATAACACCCTCCCTTAGTCCCTCCCATCAAGTGAGGGAAAATTTCCTCTCCCATTGTGGGAGAGGTTAGGTGAGGGGGCTTTTCAAAAAACTAAACTGATACAAAATTAAGCCATAAAAACTCACTAATTTTATCAGTAATACAGAGACAGTCAAGGAAAATGGCACAATTTGGCTTGACAATACAATTCTTATAAAATACCTTACCTCAAATGTAATAATTCGCCGCATAGTACCATTTATTGTTAACCAAACCGTTATGGGAATAGGGAGAATAATGTATGATCAAACATATTGTAATGTGGAAACTGAAGGATTTTGCGGAAGAAGCAAATAAAGCCGTAAATGCTCAAAAAATAAAAGAAATTAAACATATTGAGGTTGGTATCAATATCATTAACTCAGACGCTTCTGCGGATGTTGCACTGTAGTCTGAATTTGAATGCATGGAAGACCTTAATATCTATCAAAAACATCCGTGGCATCAAAAGATCGTGCAGTTTATCAGGAATACATGCGTTGAACGAAGGGTAGTTGATTACGAGGTGTTATAACCTTTTCTATATCTGGGTTTCCTCCTGAATGCCTGGAACGTAAGCATTCAGGCTTAATTGATTTTGAATGGTTTTGGCAAAGCTCAGGGAAGTTTCTTCTTCACCATGCACCACAAAAACACGCTGCGGCTTCTTTTTAAATTTACTGAGCCAGTCAATAAGTTCGTCGCGGTCGGCATGGGCTGAAAGACCGCCTATAGTGTAAATCCGCGCATTTACAGCAATCTCTTCTCCAAATATTTTTACCTCCTTCACCCCGTCTACAATCCTTCGACCTAAAGTACCTTTGGCCTGAAACCCAACAAAGATAACACTGCATTCTGCACGCCATAGATTATGCTTTAAATGATGCCGAATACGGCCTGCTTCGCACATTCCGCTTGAAGAAATGATAATAGCAGATTTCTTAATTTTATTGATCTCCATTGAGTCTTCAATTGTCTCTGTAAACTTCAATGTAAGTGTACTTCTCGGGAATTGCCGCTTTTCAATAAGTTCCAAGGTCTCGTTATCAAGACACTCCGGATGCTTTAAAGTAATACGCGTAGCTTGTAATGCCAGAGGACTATCTACGAATACTTGAAGGTGACTTAACTTGCCTTCCTTTGATAATTGATTCAGGATATAAAGAATATCTTGCGTACGTCCCACGGCAAAGGCGGGAATAATCACATTACCGCCTTTTTGGAGGGACTCAGCAATCGCCTGCGTAAATTCATCAATAGTCTCTTTTATACCTTTGTGTTTTCGATTGCCGTAGGTTGATTCTATAAAGACATAATCCCCTTCTTCAATGGGTGTGAAGTCTTTAATTAACGGCAAATCTTTCTGACCCAGGTCTCCTGAAAAAACGAGTTTCTTTTCCCGAACATCATCATTCACCCATAATTCAATTATTGACGAACCAAGAATATGACCTGCATCCATGAATCTTGCCTTGGTCCCATTACCCAAATCTATTATTTCTTTATAAGCAATACCTTTAAAAAAAGCCAAACTAGTTACAGCCTCTTGAATTGTATACAACGGTTTGATAAGCGGCTTACCAGCCCTGATTCGCTTTTTGTTTTCCCATTCGACATCACGTTCGTGTATGTGGGCTGAATCCAGCAGCATAACACCGCACAAATCCACTGTAGCACTCGTAGCAAGTATTTTGCCTTTAAAGCCATCTCTTACAAGCTTTGGAATAAGACCTGAATGATCAATGTGTGCATGCGTCAACAACAGATACTGAATCTCGGATGGCTTGAACGGAAACAGCCCGAAATTCCTCTTTTCATATTCCTCTGTGCCCTGAAAGGCGCCGCAATCAACAAGAAGATGCGTATCCCCCGCCTGAATGTAATAACAGGAACCTGTAACAGTCCTAGCCGCACCGATAAATTTAATTTTCATAATTGACCATAAATATTAAGTTGAAATCAGATTATCGTGCGGGTAGTATAACAGAGAAATTTTTTACTGCAAAAATGTTTTTTTAAAAATAATTTGAGTCATAGTTTAAAAGGAGGTAGTTGACGTTGCCTGGAAAGAAGAATAGCTCAAATAACGGTATAGTAATAAAAGTTGAAAAGAACCGTTTGATAGTCCCGGATAACCCGATTATCCCGTTTATACGGGGCGATGGCACGGGACCAGATATATGGAATGCATCTGTTCGTGTATTTGATGCTGCTGTGAGTAAGGCTTATAAAAATAAAAAACATATTTACTGGCAGGAAATTTTTGCGGGTGAGCATGCCTTCAAGGAATATGGCGAATGGCTTCCGAAAGAGACCCTTAATGCCATTAAGAAATATAAAGTGGCAATCAAAGGGCCGCTTACAACGCCTATTGGAGGCGGTATCAGGAGTCTTAATGTGACCCTGAGACAGGAGCTTGATTTATATGCATGTGTCCGCCCTGTCCGTTATTTTGACGGCGTACCCAGTCCTGTGAAGAATCCTGAGAAATTAAATGTTGTCATTTTCAGGGAAAATACAGAGGATGTGTATGCAGGCATTGAATATAAAAAAGGGTCTCCGGAAGCTAAAAAACTCATTGCATTTCTTGAGAAGGAACTCGGGAAAAAGGTCAGAAAGGATTCAGGTAT
>MHXP01000086.1:4085-5841 GCA_001824485.1 Planctomycetes bacterium GWA2_39_15
GATAAAGGGGAAAAAAGTGTGACCCTCATGCATAAAGGAAACATTATGAAATTTACAGAAGGCGCTTTCCGTGAGTGGGGTTATGAGTTAGCCAAAGAGGAATTTTCAAAATTTACGGTGACAGAAGATGATGTTTATAAGAAGTATAACGGCGTTGTTCCGAAAGGCAAGATTGTTATAAAAGACAGGATTGCCGATGCCATGTTCCAGCAGGTGCTTCTGAGACCGGAGGAATATGACGTGATTGCCACGCCGAATCTTAACGGTGACTATATCTCCGATGCATGTGCCGCCCAAGTAGGCGGTCTGGGTATGTCCCCCGGAGCCAATATTGGTGACAAGGCTGCAATCTTTGAAGCCACACACGGTACTGCACCCAAATATGCGGGACAGGATAAGGTCAATCCGGGTTCTGTAATTTTATCAGGGGTTATGATGTTTGAACATCTGGGATGGGATAAGGCGGCAAACATGATTGTAAAGGCGCTGGGAAAGACTATCCAGAAGAAGACGGTTACGTATGATCTCGAACGTCAGATGAAGGGCGCTAAATTAGTCAAATGCTCTGAGTTTGCAAATGAGATTATTAAAAACATGGAGAGATGATTCTTTAGCCACGAATGGCAATGAATGCAATTTAGACAATATGCCAAGAAAGGATTATTTTTATGGAAACTGCTATAAAGAGATTTGTAGGTAAGGTGCTTTCTGACGGACATCTTTCGTTGCCTGATGATACAGCAAAAGAGGTCGGAAAGATTTATGAAGTTGTTTTAATGCCAATAGGAGAATTAGACCTGTACAGTTACGCAGAATCTTTAGCAAAGGAGAAAGGATTTGCCGATTTAACTGAACAGGATATCGAAAAGATTATCCATGAGTCACGAGGTATTCATTGAAAAGACTCGTTTTAGACACGAATGTTACCATTGCTACATTTTTCTGGAGTGGATATCCAAGAATTGTTTATGATTTGATAAAGGAACAAAAGATTACCATGCTTTTGGGTGAGGAAATGGAAAAGGAGCTTATTCGTGTGTTAGGTTATTCAAAGTTTGGACTTTCACCAAAAGAAATTCAACCTTTTATCAAGAATTTGAGATGCTATGCTGAATTTGTTGAGAAAAAAAGTAAGATTTCTGCGATTGTGGCTGATCCTACGGATAATATCTTTCTTGAGTGTGCAGTAGACGGTGAAGCAAATTATATCATTTCTGGTGATAAACATTTACTTGATTTGGGTATGTATAATGGGATTCAAATAATAAGAGCCAAAGACTTTTTAATAAAAGAAAAATACATAGAAAAGTGATACCCAAAGGAACATTATTAGCAATTTTAGATCAGGCTGGGCTTGCTAAAGAAAACTTGATAAGATTGTTAGAAGAAATCTAATTAAGGCTGATAAAAATTAAAGTATACACTTTTAGTAAAGTATTGATGAAATCCGAAGTTTTATCCTTAAACAGGGTTTCAAAATTACGAACCACGCATTTGAGGAAATGCAAATAACTTTCGAAAGAGGAGGTAGTAATGTGAAGAATATTTGCGTTTTTTGTAGTGGTGACATCCGCAAAAATATTGTTACGGTTGTAAAGGAGCGGAAAGGAAAGGTATTTATTATTGAGAATGTGCCTGCTGGTGTTTGTACCCAATGTGGTGAAAGGGAAGATGATGTAGATGTCATCTCAAAATTGGAAACAATTATGGTAAAACGAAAGGCAATAAAAATGGAAAATTTAGTTCCTGTTGCTGA
>MHXP01000087.1:0-5789 GCA_001824485.1 Planctomycetes bacterium GWA2_39_15
CACCCTACTTTGTATAAATCTTCAGCAGTGACCAGAAATCTTGCGGGGCAATGTACTTGATGCGTACGCCGTTGTCAAGGCATTTTTTAGGTAATTACACAATAGGTCTGTTTGGTTTTTATGAAAAAAATGCTTGTACGTGGCGGGTTTTAAAAACATGCCCCATACATGATATCCCAACGTATAAACTTTCAATGTTTTTGGCAGTTTCTTTCATCAAATACAAATGCTTTGCCCTTATGCCCTCAAAAAACACTTTTTAGACAACCCCCTGCTTTTTAAACAGCACTGGCAAGGAGGATAATTTTACTAAGAAACTAACGCATCAAAAGGACTTCTACCTGCCGCACATTATCATCAAGGTCTGTTTCATCAGGCACTTTTTCCAATTCCGCTCTTATTATGTAACTTCCTTCTTTTAACCCTTCCGTGTTCCATGTATATACAATTTTTTGAGAAGATAAGCCATTCAGGGTTTCAGCTTCTCTGCCTATTTGTTGTTTAGTTGTTGGACACGTTACCGTCAATATGGTCGTCACCTTTGTTGCCCTTTCGTTGCCAATAATCACTTCTACATTAACCTTTCTTCCGATAGTGGCGCGCATGGGGGCATCAAGGGTTACGATCATCACCCCATGCACCTCCGTTTTGCCTTTTTTCTCTTCAGCGGCAATGCTATTAGAAAATCCGCTCAACAAAAGAGACCCTGCAAAAAGAATCAAACACGAACACCAACCTTTTGTACAATATTTCATATTCATAATAACCTCCTTGTTCTGTTATGTCATGACATGTTGTAGGGGCGAACCTTGTGTTCGCCATCGCCCTGCACGATTCAAAACGTTTATGTTTGTTCCCCATTTGGGCGAACACAAGGTTCGCCCCTACATAGGTGCTATAACAAAGTCGCCGAATGCCTAATTTAATGTATAGGAATTTCAATGTTTTTGGTAGGAGCCAACTCCTGTTGGCGACCGGGCGCATGTACGCCGTTGTGCATTGCCGATCGCCGTCGGGAGACGGCTCCTACCGATACGGTTTTTAAGAATATCCAGGAATTTCAAACGCACGTGTAGTGGCAAGGCGCGCCTTGCCACTACGCTGCTAAAAGTTGCCGAATGCCTAATTTAAATCAACTATTTGCCTGTCTTTTACGACCAACTTTCCTTTCTTTATCACTGTTTCTACGTGATTTATACCAAAATAATAAGGCAATTGATTGTAATCCCGAATATCAAGAATTATCATATCTGCCTGCTTACCTGTTTCTATGCTTCCTATTCGATGCGGCATCCCTACAGCATACGCAGCGTTTATAGTGGCGGCATTAATCGCCTGGGCAGGTGTCATATCCATCTTAAGACACGCCAGACTAAGCATCATTTGCATGCTTTCAGTGGGACAGGTGCCTGGATTAAAATCTGTTGCCAGGGCAACTGGCAGCCCTTTTTCTATCATTTTTCTTGCCGGTGCATAAGAATCCTTCATCAGAAAGAATGGCACACCCGGCAATAAGACGCAAATAATATGACTCTTTTTTAATTTTAATATATCACGATGTTCTATATTGTCAAGATGGTCTGCAGAAACAACTCCCAGCTTAATAGCCAATGACACTCCCCCAATATCCTTAAATTCATTAACATGTATCTTTAGTTTAAAACCCAACCTTTTTGCTAATGATAGTATCCTCTCTGATTGCCCTGTATTGAAGCCTCCGTCGTCGCAAAAGACATCACAAAAAGTTGCATAGGGCTTTACCTTTGACAGCATCGCACATACCAAATCAACGTAAGCATCGGGCTTAGATTTGTATTCTGATGGTATTGCATGTGCTCCCAAAAAAGTAGGTACAATATCCATGCAGTGTGTTCTTTGCAAATGTTGTATAGTTTTAAGGATTTTCAATTCGTTTTTTACGTCAAGTCCATACCCGCTCTTAATCTCTACTGTAGTTGTGCCGTGTAAAAGCATAGTGTCCAGGCACTTTCCAGAAATCTCTGCAAGTTTTTGAAGTGTTAATTTACGCGTATTCCCAACAGTGCTTAATATACCATCGCCTTTTTTCAGGATTTCTAAATATGTAGCCCCTTGAATGCGCTGAACAAACTCTCCAGTACGATCACCGCCAAAGACTGCATGGGTGTGACAATCCACAAAACCCGGCAGAGCAACTTTTCCTTTGGCATCAATGGTTCTTATGCCTTCTTCGCTATACTTATTTTTTAGTCTCTTGGTATTGCCAACATCTATGAAAATCCCATCTTTAATGGCAACGGCTCCGTTTGATATAATTCCAAGATCATTCATGTCCTGGGATGTTTTGGGCATTTGAGATGCGCCCGCAGCAGTCACCAGTTGTCCAATGTTTTTTATGAGTAAGTCAGGCAATTTGGTCATAGTAAAACTTGGAAGCTAGAAGTTAGAAGTTAGAAATTGGTGATTTAAATCTTCAATCGTAACTTCCAACCGTCAACTTACAACCCTTTCTAAAAAACCGTACATATTATCTATTTTTTCAGTGCTAATCAGGACGTTACAGTTGTTGCGTTATTAACAATATCTTTTATATTCTTCAGGAGTATTCAGGTTGATAAGGGATTTTATTGATGCGTCTAATCCCTTAAACTCTTTTTCATCTACAACCCTCACCCGTACTTCATTGAAAAAATCAATTATCCTCAATTTACCTTTTTCGAGACAATGGTAAATCGGCTGTATACAACTCCTGGAATAAAAGGCATGCATTGGTTCCAGCCCGCAACTTGTCTGTGGTACAACGACATCGTAGCCGTTTGTCTGTTCCTTGAGATAAAGAATCACTTTTTCGTTGATAAATGGCATGTCGCAGGCAATTACAAAAGCGTAAGAACTTTTAGCCCGCATTAGTCCTGCGCAAATACCGCTAAGCGGGCCTTTCTCAGGCATAACATCCGCCACTATCGGAAGGTTCAGGCTGGCATATGCACTGGCATCGTTTGCAGATATGATGATTTCACCAAAAATTTTACTGAGGCTATTTACTTGATGCTCTATGAAGGTTTTACCACCGTACTTAAGAAATGCCTTATTAGAACCCATCCTCTGACTTTTACCACCCGCAAGAATAATTGCTGTCATCAAGTGTTCTCTCCGAATATTTTAGTAAATCAAAAAACATTGACACCTTAATTTTAACTGTGATATAATCCAAAATCAATTTTATACATAATTTTTATTTACTACAATCTATTTTATAGGGAATGTTTAATACAATGAAAATCCGTACGAGTATTTTTCTTCTTATTCTGTCACTTTCTTTAGGACTGTTTTTTACACAAACAATTTTTGGTGAAGGGGGATCAAAAAACACTGCCAAAACCACGAAAGCCGAACCGCAGGATACAACAGATAAAAATATTGTGGCAATTGTTAATGGACAAAAGGTTACCAGACAAGAACTCTATGAACTATTGGTAGATACGTATGGAGATGATGCTTTAGATGTGCTTATCAGGAGGACATTGATATATCAAGCGGCGGCAAAAGAGGGAATCAGCGCCACCAGTTCGGAGTTAAATCAAAAGTTAAAAATCCTTATTAACGGTGAGATTGACGGTTTAATGCGGACATATCGTATAAAAGACAAGGCAGACCTTGAAAAAGAATTAATCAAGATTGACAGCAGCATCGCACAACTTGAAGAAAAATTATCAAAAAAAATGCGAAAACAGGCAGAGGTCGAAGTCCTCGCTGAAAAGGTCATGACAAAAACAGTTACCGTTACTGAAGAAGAACTGAAAAAGGTATATGATCTGGAATACGGTGAAAAGATTGAGGCTAGCCAGATTGTTTATAATATCCGTAGTGATGCAGAAGATGCGCTTAAGAAAATAAAATCGGGCGCTGATTTTGCCACCATGGCAAAAAATGACTCTATAGACCGTGTCTCTGCCGCTAAAGGCGGAAAGATGCAACCTTTCAGTCCAAAGGACGGTATCGGTACACAGGTGGCGAACCTGAAGGTTGGAGAAATCAGTGATATTATCAAGACTGATTACGGCTATCATATCATTCAAATCACAGGTAAAAAGCCTGCTAGCAACAAGGATTTCAAAGCTGTCAGAAGTGAGCTGGAAAAAACCGTAAGGAACCAACGTTATAAAGAAAGACTCGGCCCTTGGCTGATTAGTCTAATAGAAAATGCCTCAATCACTAAAAATTTACCTAATGATTAAATTAGGCTGCCTTCGGCAGCGATTTTTTTAAAAATGTATGTTGGGTGAAGTGTAATGCACCCAAAAATATGGTAATGATGGGTTCGCTTCGCTTGGCCTATCCTACCCGTCCTGTAGATGCATAAAATATTGTGCCTTTACGAACTGATAAATCTAAAAGGTTCTTTTAATAATACAATTCGATTTTCTTGGAAAGATTCAATGCCAGAAGAGTTTGTAATTAACATTGCAAATAGGGTTAAGCAATTACCGCCTTACCTATTTGGTAAATTAAATGCCTTAAAATACGAAAAACGGCGCAATAATATTGATGTAATTGACCTTGGGATGGGGAATCCAAACGATCCAACCCCTCAACCTATCATTCAGAAATTATGCGAGGCCGTTCAGGACCCAAGAAATCACAGATATACCGTCTCTGCTAATGGCATATTCAATCTCAGGCGCGAAGTTGCTAGATATTATGAAAAGCAGTTTGGCGTATCACTAGACCCTGAAAAAGAAGTGGTTTGCACCATTGGGTCAAAAGAAGGGATTTCTCACCTGTGTTTAGGATTATTAGATACAGGCGAAACTGCCTTAGTGCCTAACCCTGCATTCCCAATTCATACTCATGCCGTAAATTTAGCCGGCGGTAATGTCATAAGTGTGCCGCTTACAGAGGACGAGAAATTTTTACCAAACTTAATCAATACCGCAAAAAACATTATTCCTCGACCCAAGATACTCATCTTGAACTTTCCACACAATCCTACTGCCGCCACTGTTGAATTGGCCTTTTTTGAAGAAATCGTTGCCTTTGCAAGGAAATACAATATTATCGTTGTACACGATTTCGCATATTGTGAAATTGCATTTGACGGTTATAAACCGCCGAGTTTTTTGCAGGTCAAAGGCGCCAAAGACATAGGCGTGGAATTTAATACGATGTCCAAATCATTCAACATGGCCGGCTGGAGACTGGGATTCTGCGTGGGAAATAAAGAAATCGTAAGCACACTGGCAAAGGTTAAGGGGTATTATGATTACGGCATATTTCAGCCTGTACAAATAGCATCAATCATTGCGCTGCGGGAATGCAATAAATATACAAAAGAACAGGCAGCAATTTATCAAAACAGAAGGGATGTTCTTTGTGACGGGCTAAATCGCACCGGCTGGAATGTTAAAAAACCCAGGGCATCCATGTTTGTATGGGCGCCAATTCCTGAGAAATGGAAACATATGGGTTCAGTAGATTTTGCTTACAAGCTCATGAACGAAGCCGAGGTTTCTGTCGCCCCCGGTGCTGCTTTTGGAGAAAACGGCGAGGGATATTTACGTCTGGCAATAGTAGAAAATGAACTGCGTCTAAAACAGGCTGTACGCCAGATTGACCGTGCATTGAGATGAGATATATCACTGTAATACTATAATATAAATTAGATTGCTTTGCTGTCGTTCGTAATGACAAATTCGGTTCTCGTCATTGCGGGGAGCGAAACGAGAAAACAATCATCTCCCGAGGGGTAAGGCTTGTAACCTTCCAAGTTAAATAATCAATAAAAACATAAAATGACGGCGACTCTTGTT
>MHXP01000087.1:5808-6939 GCA_001824485.1 Planctomycetes bacterium GWA2_39_15
TTTTTGGCGGGATACATCCAAAGGAAGATGGGAAAGCTCTTACAAGTAGCAAGAAAGAGGTATCCACGCTGCTCCCCAAAATCGTATATTTATTCATGAACCAGCACATTGGCGCTCCAGCCAAGCCAAATGTCAAAAAAGGGGATATAGTCAAAAAAGGGCAATTAATTGGCGAAGCCCAGGGCTTCGTATCCGCAAATGTACATGCATCTGTCTCAGGTAAAGTAGTTGATGTTTTACCCTGGCCGCATCCGGTTACAGGTATAAAATCCCCTGCCGTTATTATAGAAAACTCCGGAGAGGATACATGGATAGAAGGCGCTAATGAGTCTTCAGACACAGACCAAATTTCTCCCGACGAAATTAAACAGCGTATCCAATCGGCAGGTATTGTAGGCTTAGGAGGTGCTACCTTTCCCACCCACGTAAAACTCACACCACCCAAAGACAAAGTAATTGATACAGTTGTTATGAACGGCGCTGAATGCGAGCCTTATCTTACATGCGATTATAGACTCATGATGGATAAACCCAACGAAATTATTGAGGGTTTAAAGTTAGTCATGAAGTGTATTCGTTGTAAAAAGGCGCATATTGGCATCGAAGCAAACAAAACCGATGTTTATAATCTCTTCAAAGATATTTTATCAAATGAGCCAAATATCAAAGTAGACCTTATGGAGGTAAAGTACCCTCAGGGAGCAGAGCATCAACTCATTAAGGCATCATTGAATCGTGAATTTAAACCAACTCAACTACCTTTAGAAGTAAGCGCTGTTGTGATTAACGTGGGGACGGCATTTGCCGTATATGAGGCGGTAAAATTCAAAAGACCATTGATCCAGAGGATAGTCACCGTGACAGGGGATGGTGTTGAAAATCCACAGAATTTTTTAGTGCCCCTCGGAACTCCTGTTAAACAACTCTTAGAAGAAGCCAGAATTACTACTGACATCAACAAGATTATCTTTGGCGGCCCCATGATGGGCATTGCACAAGGCAATATTGATATGGCTGTTACTGTAAAGGGTACAGGAGGTATTCTTGTATTAAGGAACGCACAACAGTGGAGCTCGCACGCATGCATAAGATGCGGGCGTTGTATAGACAGTTGTCCGTATGGACTTAATC